>CAWCEB010000098.1:0-21910 GCA_963794105.1 uncultured Actinomycetes bacterium
ATCACCTTGGCGATGTTCACGCACTGGTCGCCCATCCGCTCGACGTTGCGGATCACGTGCAGCAGCGCGGCGACCAGCCGCAGGTCGCCGGCCACCGGGGCCTGCAGCGCCAGCAGCGACAGGACGCCCTGGTGCACTTCGAGGTAGCGCCCGTCGACGCGGTCGTCGTCGGCGATGACGAGCTCGGCGAGCTCGACGTCGACGTGCTCGAGCGCCTCGAGCGTGCGGTCGAGCTGCTCGATGACGATGTCGAGGCCGCCGAGGGCGCGTCCTCGAGCTCGGCCATCCGCTCCTGGAAGCTCTCGCGCGTCGCAGCGATCACCCGAACTTGCCCGTCACGTACTGCTCCGTGCGGGGTCGTTCGGCTTGGTGAAGATGACGTCGGTCGGGCCGTGTTCGACCAGCTCGCCGTCGAGCATGAACGCGGTCGTGTCCGCCACGCGCGCGGCCTGCTGCATGTTGTGCGTGACGATCACGATCGTGTAGCGCGACTTCAGCTCGGCGATCAGCTCCTCGACCTTCAGGGTCGCGATCGGGTCGAGCGCGCAGCACGGCTCGTCCATCAGGATCACCTCGGGCTCGACCGCGATCGTGCGCGCGATGCACAGCCGCTGCTGCTGGCCGCCCGACAGCCCGATGCCCGGCTTGCCGAGCCGGTCCTTGACCTCGTCCCACAGCCCCGCGCTGCGCAGCGAGCGCTCGACGCGCTCCTTGAGGTCGGATCCCCTGCGGCCCGTCAGCCGCAGGCCCGCCGCGACATTGTCGAAGATCGACATCGTCGGGAACGGGTTGGCCTTCTGGAAGACCATGCCGATGACGCGGCGAACCGCCGTGGTGTCGACGGACTTGCCGTACAGGTCGATGCCCTCCAGCTCGATCGTGCCCTGGGCGTAGGCGCCCGGGATCTCCTCGTGCATGCGGTTGATGCAGCGCAGTAGCGTCGACTTGCCGCAGCCCGACGGACCGATCATCGCCGTCACCTGGTTGGCCGCGTAGTCGAGCGACACGCCGCGCACCGCGTGCGTCTCGCCGTAGTAGGCGTGCACGTCGCGCAGCGACATGGCCTTTGCGACGGCGCCCTCGCGGGCCGGCATGCGCGCCATCGAGGCCGGGTTGCCGATGGCGTCTGAGGCGGGGGTTGTCTTGTCGGGCGTCGTCATGTCGGTGCTCACTTGAGGCGGCTCCTTCGGGCGATCAGACGGGCGGCGATGTTGAGGAGGAGGATCATCGCCACGAGGGTCAGGGCCGTCCCCCAGGCGCGCTCGACCAGGCGGTCCTGCGCCTGGCCGACGTCGTTGAAGATCTGGATCGGCATGCTGTTCGTGCGCTCGCCGAGGCTGAAGTTCGTGCCGAGGACGATCGCGGACGTGAACAGCAGCGGCGCGGTCTCGCCGGCGGCGCGCGCGACGGCGAGCAGCGAGCCGGTGACGAGTCCCGGCAGGGCGGTCGGGAGCACGACGCGTGTAACCACGCGCCAGCGGGGCGCGCCCAGTGCCAGCGCGGCCTCGCGCAGGTGGTCGGGCACGAGCTGCAGGACGACCTCCGCCGAGCGCGTCACAACCGGCAGCATCAGCAGCGCCAGCGCGACCGCGCCCTTCCATGCGGCGTAGCCGTCGGTGACGAACCCGCCGATGACGAGCGTGATGTAGACGAAGAGGCCGAAGACGATCGACGGCACGCCGGTCATCACGTCGACGAAGTAGCGGACGGTCGATGCGAAGCGACCCTCCTTGCCGTACTCGACGAGGTACAGCGCCACCCCGATCCCGAATGGAATCGCAATGAGAGCGGCGGATCCGACGATCTCGATGGTGCCGAGCAGCGCCGACTTGATGCCGCCGGGATCGCCGATGAACGCGCCCGTGGGATCGGTCGAGAAGAAGTGCCAGCTGATCGCGCCGAGGCCGCGCTTGAGCAGGTAGTAGATGACCAGGACGAGCGGGACCAGGGCGATCAGCGTGGCCAGCCCGAGCAGCGCGCGGGACACCTTGTCCGTCACGCGCCGGCGCGAGCTGATCGGAGGAAGGACGTGCAGTGCGTCGGCGCTCACGCGGCGCTCACGGTCTTCAGCCGGCCCGCTCGCGCCACGATGGCGCGAGCGATGATGTTGACGACGAGCGTGAGCACGAACAGCACGAGGCCGGCGGCGATCAGCGCCGCACGGTGCAGCTCGTTGTTCGCAGCCTCGCCGAACTCGTTGGCGATCACCGCCGCCAGCGTGTAGCCCTGCGAGAAGATCGTGTCGCCGATCTGCGGCGCGTTGCCGATCACCAGCGTGACGGCGATGGTCTCGCCGATCGCCCGGCCGAGGCCGAGCATCGCGGCGCCGGTTATGCCGGCGCGCGAGTACGGCAGGACGGCCATCCGGATCATCTCCCAGCGCGTCGCGCCGAGCGCCAGCGCGGCCTCCTTCTGCGCCACGGGCACGGTCGCGATGACCTCGCGTGAGATCGCCGAGACGATCGGCAGGATCATGATCGCCAGGATCAGCCCGGCGATGAAGTAGTTGGGCCCCGCGACGTCGGGGCCGACGAACGGGATGAAGTCGAACGTCCGGCCGAACCACGCCTCGGCCGGCTTGAGCTTCGGGATCAGGACGAAGACGCCCCAGAGGCCGTACACGACCGAGGGGACCGCGGCAAGCAGCTCGAGCAGGATGGTGAGCGCCCCACGGGCGCGGCGCGGGCAGAGCTCGGTCAGGTAGACCGCCGTCGCGACCGCGACCGGCACGCCGATGAGCAATGCGACCGCCGACGTGATCAGCGTCCCGACGACCAGCGGCAGCGCCCCGTAGATGCTGCGCGAGACGTCCCAGTCGTTGTCGAACGTGAAGCCGAAGACGCCGAACTTCGACAGCGCCGGCTGCGCCTCGACGATCAGCCGGACGAAGAAGAACCCGATCAGCAGCAGGATCCCCGCCGCCAGCGCGGTGAGGATCCAGCGCATCGCCTGATCGGGCAGGCGCGCGCGCAGCGGCCGCTCCAGGTAGGAGCGGCCGCCGGATGCGATCGATGGAGTGGCTTCAGCCGCCACGCGTCATGCGCTGAGCGCGCTCCCGTTGCAGGTGAGCGACTGCGCGGCGGACTTCGCCTTGGCCAGCAGCGGAGCGGGCAGCTTCGCGTAGAACAGCTGGCCGAGGCTCGCCTGCCCCTCGCCGAGGCCGTAGTCGAGGAAGGTGCCGAGCGCCTTGGCGTCGGACTGCTTCATGCCGGCCTTGCACACGTCCTTGTAGACGTCGACGAACGTCTGCGACGTGATCGGGTAGGCGGTTGCGCCCGGCGCGTCGATGGTGCTGATGCCGAGATCGGTCGGGACCTTCAGCCCGTCACCGGCAGCGGACGTCGAGTCCAGCGTCGGCTCCACGAACTGACCCGACTTGTTCTTGATGTCCGCGGTCGTGAAGTTGTTCTGCAGGGCGTAGGCCTGCTCGACGTAGCCCACGGCGCCGTCGGTCTGCTTGACCGCGGCGGCGACGCCGTCGTTGCCCTTGGCGCCGGTGCCGGTCGGCCACTTCACCGTCTTGTCGACGCCGACGTCGCTCTTCCACTGCGGGCTGTATGCGGCGAGGAAGGTCGTGAACCCCTTCGTCGTGCCCGACTCGTCGGAGCGGTGGACGACGGTGATCTTGGTGCCGGGCAGGTTGGCGCCGCTGTTGAGCTTGGCGATCGCCGGGTCGTTCCAGCTCTTGATCTTCCCGAGGAAGATGTCGGCGACCGTCGGGCCATCGAGCTTCAGGCCCTTCTCGACGCCGTTGACGTTGTAGGCGACCGTGATCGCGCCGAAGAACATCGGGATCTGGACGGCGTCGCCCTTGCTGAGGGCCTTGCGATCCTCCGGTGCGAGCGCCGGGTCGCTGCCCGCGAAGTCGGCGGTGCCCTGGCCGAGCGCGGCGACGCCGGCGCCAGAGCCGACGGCCTGGTAGTTCAGCGTGACGCCCTTGTCCTTCAGCGTCGAGCCCCACTGCTGGTAGACGGGCGCGGCGAACGTGGAGCCGGCGCCGTTGACGGTGCCCGAAGCGGAACTGCCGCTGGTCGAGCTGGAGCTGGTGTCATTGCTGCTTCCGCATGCGGCCGCGCCCAGCGCGAGCGCGCCCAGCGACGCGGCAGCGAGCAGCCGGATCTTCGGATTCGTGTTCATGCCGCGACGGTCGCAGGACACGACCGGGAGCCTGTTACGCCGCTGTGTCCGGGGTGTGAAAAGGATGTGAAAGCTCGGGATCCAGTCGGTATCCGAACCCCACATGCGTGTGGATGAAGCTGTAGCCCGGCAGCGCCGTTTCGAGCTTCACGCGCAGCTTGTGCACGTACACGTCGATCGAACGGTCGCCGTCGCGCAGCTGGCCGCCCCACACCTGGGCGTACAGGTCGGGCCGCGAGACGATGCCGTGAGCACGGCGGGCCAGCGCGACGAGCAGCTGGAACTCGCGGACGCTGAGCGTGAGCGCCCTGCCCGCTGCGAGGCACAGGCCGCCTGCCGGCCGGATCTCCAGGTCGCCGACAAGGAGGACCTCGTCGGGTTCGAGCCGTGCAGCCTCCATCGTGGAGGTCAGCTTCTCCGAGGGTGCGGATCCGCCAGTTACCCGGTTGTGAAGCAGTCGTGAAAGACTGGTGAACGCCTCGGTTTGCGCTGATTCGCGCGCCTATGGTCTGCGAGATGGCGCTGTTCGCCCGTTCTCGCGACACCGCGACACTCGATCTGGTCGAGGAATCGGGCCGCAACGTCCAGCGATCGACGCTGCTCCTGCGCGACCTGTTGCGCGATTGGCCCGAGCGCGCGGACCTCGCTCGCGACCTGTTCCTGTGCGAGCAGGAGGGCGACCGCATCACGCACGACCTGATCCACCGCCTGAACGGCGGCGGGTCCGGGCGCCAGCCGTTCGACACCAACGACGGGCACGGCCTCGCGACCACGCTCGACGACATCGTCGACTTCGCCGAGCAGACCGCCGACACGCTGGCGATCTACGGCATCGAGGCGCCGATGGAGCAGGCGACAGCGCTCGGCGAGGTCCTCGTGGGCGCCGGCGAGGAGGTGGCCAGGGCGCTGCGCTGCCTGCGCACCCGCGCCGACTTCGCGCCGCACCTGGTCGAGATCCACCGCCTCGAGAACGAGGGCGACCGGATCTCGCGCGACGCGGTTGCGTCGCTCTTCGCCGACGGCATCGACCCGATGGTCGTGATCCGCTGGAAGGACGTCTTCGAGTCGCTCGAGGCCTCCGTCGACTCGTGCGAGAAGGTCGCGCACGTGCTCGAGGGCATCGCGCTCAAGCGCAGCCACCGGCGCTAGGGCGCCGGCGCCGCGCTCGGCGTCACCTGCAGCATCAGGGCCTGGCCGCACTTCCAGCAGTAGACGGCCCCGCGGGAGTGGACGGAACCGCAGGAGCGACAGGCGCCCGTGGTCGCCGACTCCTCCATGGCCAGGAGTCGCTCGACCTCGCCGAGCTCCGCGTCGGCCTCCTGGAGGGCCGCGGCGTGGCGCACGAGGACGTCGAGGCGGAAGTGGTCGCGGATCGCCATCTCGTAGGTCATGCCGCCGAGATCCCAGTGCAGCTCCGCGACGCGCTCGGCAAGCGCGTCGCGCTGCCTGCGAAGCTCGGCGACGGCCTGAGAGGGCGCCGCGTTCGTGGGTGGCGACGCGCCCTCGCGGCGGGCACGGATGCGGTCGATGATCGTCGTGTTCATGCTCATCCAAAGCTCTGGAAGGATCCGCCACCGGCCGCGGGCTTGTTGTCCTTGGGCGGCGCCTTGCCGCCGGTTCCCACGGTCTTGGGCAGCTTCTGTGACTGCTTCTGGTACTGCTCGGGCGACAGCTTGTCGAGGTTCTTGATCGCCTTGTTGGTCGCGTGCGAGGCGCCCGCCGAGGCCGCGCTGCCGGACCCTCCCTTCTTCGCCTTGCTTGCCTTCTTCGCCCCCGCCCCCGCGGCCGCGGCCGGCGCGGCGGCGGCGCCGCCGCCCTGCACGCTGATGACCTGCGCCGGCGAGGACGAAGCCGGCGTCCTGTCGCGCCCTCCGTGGCCGATCAGGACGCCGACACCCAGTGCGAGCAGCAGGCAGCCGATGCTCGCAACGATGGTGAGATTGCGCTGGGAGTGCGTGCGCTCAGGCGCCGCGACGGGCGGTGGCGCCGGCGTGCCCCCGCCGAGGATCTCCATGAACGGCACGCGCGCGTCGCCGCGGCGCGCTCCGCAGTTCAGGCAGTAGCGCTGGTCGCCCGCCAGCTGAGCGCCGCATGACGCGCACGCCTCCGGAGCGACCGCGGGCATCTGTGTCGTGATCGTGTCCATGGTCCTAACCGAGGTTCACCGGGGGCACCGAGAAGCTGAGCTTCGCCCCCGTCGGGTTGCCGATGAAGTACACGGAGAAGCGGATGGGCTTCGGCGTCGGCGCGGGCGCGAGCTTGTCCACGACCGCGCGCCCCGCGGCGACGATCCTGCCGCCCTTGCGCGCGACGCAGAAGACCGTCAGCCGCCGCTGCAGCACCTTGCTGTGGTTCGTGATGACGCCCGTGACGAACGGCCCGCTGACGTCCTTGTCGAAGCGGACCTTCGAGAGCGTGATCTGCGGGATCGAGCTCGGCGCGGGGCCCTTGGCGCGCCCGACCTTGACGTCGAGCTTCTTGGGCGCGCCGTTGCCGAGGATCTGGTTGTCGACCCAGTAGGCCTCGCCGCCGGAGCGCACCAGCGCCATCGACGTCAGCGACGCATCGAGCCCGGGAACGTCGTTGGCGTAGAGCTTGGCCCCCTTGGCGTCCTTGAGCGTGATGCCGACGGGCAACTGCGCCTGCGTGTGCCGCGAGGTGTTCTTCAGGGCGACGACGGCCGCGATGCCGTTCGCGTCCTTGAGCACCGCCGTCTCGGTCACCTTGATGTCGGGGTTCTCCGCGCCGACCGTGACCCCGGTCTGCTCCTTGAGCACCGTCTTGCCCTCCTTCGCCAGGCGCTTGGAGGTCTGCTGCGACGACTCGCAACCGGTGACCGCGAGCGCCGCGACGAGCAGCAGCGTGGCACGCCTCACCCGAACGCCCCCGACACGTAGTCGCGCGTGCGCTCGGCGCGCGGCGCACCGAAGACCTGCTCGGTCGGCCCGTACTCGACGAGATCGCCGAGGTACATGAACGCGACGTGGTCGCCGACGCGATAGGCCTGCTGCAGGTTGTGCGTGACGATCACGATCGCGAGGTCGTGGCGCAGCTCATGGATGAGCTGCTCGATCACCTCGGTCGAGCGCGGGTCCAGCGCCGAGCACGGCTCGTCCATCAGCAGCACCTCGGGCTTGACGGCGAGCGCGCGCGCGATGCACAGCCGCTGCTGCTGGCCGCCGGAGAGCCGCAGCGCCGGATGGTCGAGGTCGTCCTTGACCTCGTCGTAGAGGCCCGCGCGGCGCAGCGCCTCGACGACCTGCGGCTCGACGACGCGCTTGGGCGGGCGGCGCGTCGCCTGCTCGCGGATCGCATACGCGACGTTGTCGAAGATCGACATAGGGAACGGGTTGGGCTGCTGGAAGACCATCGACACGCGGCGGCGCAGCTGCGTGACCTCGAGCTCGTCGATGTCGCGCCCGTCGAGCAGGATGCGGCCGCCGCGGCGCGCGGTCGGGGTGAGCTCGGTCAGGCGGTTGAGCGTCCGCAGCAGCGTCGTCTTGCCGCAGCCGGACGGGCCGATCAGCGCGAGCACCTCGCCCTGGCGGATCGGGAGACGACGCCCTTGACCGCCTCCTTCGGGCCATAGGCGACGGTGAGCTGCTCGAGGCGCATGCGCTCGGCGCCGGCGATGCCGGCGGTCGTGTCGCGCGTCGCGTCGCGCTCCACCGGCGGCAGCGCCACGTTCGGCGGCCGGTCGACGACGATGCGCCGGACCGGAGGCGGCAGAGCCGGATCCATGGCGTGTCCTGGTCCGTGTCTGTGTCGCGTGATCATGTGCCCTTGGTGCGGTCGCGGGAGATGACGCCGACGCCGAAGTTGAGGGCGATGACGATCAGCAGCAGCACGAACGCGGCCGCGTACGCCTTCTGCGGCGCCCCGCCCTCCCCCGCCGGGCGAGTTGTTGTAGACGTAGCTGGTGAGCGTGCTGCCGGTGCCCTGCAGCGTCTTGACGCCGGGCACGCTTCCCGAGGCGTCGAGCCGCAGCGTCGCGCCGAGCAGGATCACGACGATCGCGGTGTCGCCGGCGATCCGGCCCATCCCGAGCGCCATGCCGGTGCCGATGTTCGGCCGCACCGACGGCAGCAGGACGCGACGGATCGTCGCGCTCTTGGTCTTGCCCAGGCCGTAGGACGCCTCGCGCACGTGCGCGGGCATCGACTGCAGTCCCTCGCGCACGGAGCCGAACACCATCGGCAGCGCGATCAGGGACATCATCGCCCCCGCCGTCAGGAACGAGCGGCCGAAGACCGCGCCGTTCTCCGCGGTGAACGACATCCAGCTGAAGATCCCGTTCTGGAAGAGGACGAGGCCGAAGATCGCGAGCACGATGTCGGGCGTCCCGGCGATGATCTCGATGCCCGATTCGACCAGCGCGCGCGAGCCACGACGGACGGCCGAACTCGACGAGCCACACGGCCGTCGCCGATGGCGAGCGGGGTGGCGATCGCGATGCCGATGATCGTCAGCAGGATCGTGCCGAGAATCGGGTCCAGGAAGCCGCCCGTCTTCGACTGGTCGAGGCCCGCCTCGGGATGCGTCGTGAGCAGCGTCAGGCTGAGGTACTGCAGGCCCTTCACCGCCATGTAGATCACGATCGACCCGGCGATCAGGCACAGCATCGCGCCGGCGAGCCAGCACAGGGCGAACCCGACGCGGTCGGTCCAGCGCCACGTGCTGAGGGAGTCCTTGACCTTGCGCCTGCGGACCGGCCCGAGCCTGATCGTCCCCGGATAGCCGGCCATCAGACGCGCACCCCGTACTTCTTCATCGGCTGCTTGACCGCCCATCCGGCGAAGCACAGGAGGAAGCTCGACACGAGCAGCACGGCGGCCATCGCGTAGATCGTCTGGCCGAAGGGCTTCACGCTGAGGCCCTCTGCGTTGTCGACGATCGTCGCCGCGAGCGGACGCAACGGCTCGAAGAAGAACGTGATGCCGTCGAGCGGGTTCGGCTTGAAGCCCACCGAGCCCGACACCATCGAGAGCATGATCGCCTCCCCCAGTGCACGAGCGGTGGCGAGCACCATCGCCGCCACGATCGCCGGGCGCGCCGCGTGCACCGACACGGTCCACATCGCGCGCATCCGGTTGACGCCGAGCGCGGCGGCGCCCTCCTTCCAGCCGCGCGGGATCGACTCCAGCGCGTCGACGATGAGCGCGACCATGATCGGCGTGATCATCACCGTGAGGATCAGGACCGCCACGATCAGGCTCGTGCCCGAGAGCTGGACCACGTAGGCGACCGAGGACTTGCGGCCCTGCGACTCGAGGTGGTTGCCGACGAACGGGGCGAGCACGAGGATGCCGATCAGGCCGTAGATCACCGAGGGCACCGCGGCCAGCAGGCGGACGACCGGCTGCACGACGCGGCGCACGCCGTCAGGGGCGAACTCGACGATGAAGATCGCGCTGAAGAGCGCGAAGCCCAGGCCGAGCACGACGGCGAGGAACGTCGTCAGCAGCGTGGCGTAGATCAGCGGCCACGCGTGCAGCGTGTACTCGTAGTGCTTCGGGTCGGCCGGCGAGTTGAAGATGTCATTGAGCTGCTTGTCGACGTTGCCGCCGGAGCCGAACCAGTGCAGCCCGTTGTGCGCGAACGACGGCCACGCCTTCGCGAACACGAAGGCGACCATCGCCGCGATCAGCAGCAGGACGATGGACGACACCGCGCCGAGCGTGCGCTCGGCGCGGGTGTCCGACCACGGCTGTCGCAGCCATCCGATCATCAGTCGTGGAGCGGCACCCAGTGCGTCCCGACGATCTTGTTGGCCTTCGCGCTGTTCTGGACCCAGCTGATGAACTTCTGGACGCAGGCCCTTGGCGCGGCCGCGCGTCACCATCCAGAAGTTGCGCACGCCGCCGTACTCGCCGGACTTCGCGTTGCGCAGGTTGCACGCGACGCCCTTGTAGGCGACGGCGTTCGTCCCGCTGATGAAGTCCAGCGACACGTAGCCGATGGCGTTCTTGTCGGACTGCACCGTCTGCTGGATCAGGCCGTTGGAGGCCTTCTGGCCGACGCGCTGGTCGACACCGAGGACGAGCCCATGAAGATCTTCTGGAACGCGTCCTGCGTGCCCGAGGCCGCGGTGCGGACCGTCAGGTCGATCGGGCCGCTGAGGCCGGAGCCGGGAACGTCGCTCCAGTCGCGGACCTTGCCCGAGAAGATCGCCTGGATCGTGTTCTGGTCGAAGTTCGTCGACTTGTTCGCCGGGTTCGTGACGACGCAGATGGCGTCCTTGGCGATCTTGTTGAAGAAGATGCCGCCCGGGTCGGTGGGCTTGGGGTCGCGCGAGGAGTTGCCGATCGTCACGCGGCCGGCGGCGACGTCGGCGACGCCGATGTCCGAGCCGCCCTGCGCGAGGCGGAACTTGACGCGGCCGGGGTACTGCTTGACGTAGGCCTTGATGAGGGCCGTCGCGAGCGGTGCGACGGAGGTCGACCCGCTCATCGTGATGACGGGCTTTGCGGCAGCGGTGCCCGGGATCGCGATCGCCCCGGCCATGGCGGCGACGACGACACAGGCGCCGAGACGGCGAATGCGAGACATGAAGACTCCTTTGACAGGTTCGTTCTCGCGGCAGTCTCTGCTCGCCCGGATCGGGAGATGTGAACCGCTCGTACTCACTCCGTGAAGAGGTCGTGAACGCCAGCCGGCCATGTGCCGGGCATCCTCGTTTCACGCGCGAGAGGCCTCGTGAACGGGCGGTGACGATGCTGTGAAAACGACGTGAAATGACGCCACGATCACGTCCCGTTCACACGGCGCTCGCGCCGCGGCGCGAGCATGCGGCGCGCGATGGCGGACGACCCGATCACGTGCGCGAGCTGCGCCGCGCCGCTGGCCGCAGACCAGCGCTACTGCCTCGAGTGCGGGCGCCGGCGCGGAGCGCCGCGGCTGGACTTCATGGCGATGCTGCGACCCGCCGCGCCGATCGCCGCGGCGCCGACGGCGGCCGTGCGATCCGGTGCGGCGTCCGTGCTCCCCACACCGCGCGTTGCGGCTGCGTGCGTCCTGATCGTGCTCGGGTTCGGCGTGATCCTCGGGGCCGCGGGCACCGGCCCCGTCGAATCGTCGCTCGCGTCGGCGCGCCGCTCGCTGACGATCGTGATGCCACCCGTGCGTTCCGTCGTCCCGACCGTCGCGGCAGCGCCAGAGCCCCCGGCGCAGTCCAGCGCTCCCGCGCCGGCCGCCGCCGCGCCAGCGGAGCCCGTGGCCGCCGCGCCGTCGGCGCCGGCCGCTCCTGCGCCGAGCCATGACAAGCCGATCACCAACCACGCGCCCACCCCGACCGGTCCGCAGTATCCGGCGATCAAGCACGTCTGGCTGATCACGCTCGCGGGCCACACGCCCGCCCCGTACCTGGCCGGGGACATGGCTGCACGGGGGACGCTGCTCACCGGGTACAAGCCGGTGACGACCGGCTCGCTGGCCAACACTGTCGCCCTCATCTCCGGCCAGAACCCCAACCCGGACACGCAGGCCGACTGCCCGACGTACAGGCCCGTCGATCCGGGTGCCGTCGACGACAGCGGCCAGGCGCAGGGGAGCGGCTGCGTGTACTCCGATCAGGTCTACACGCTGCCCGATCAGCTGGTCGCGGCGGGGATGAAGTGGAAGGCGTACGTCGGCGGAATCGGGACGCCGTGCCGGCACCCGGATCTCGGCGCCACGGATCCATGGACGCAGCCGCGGCCCGACGATCCGTACGTCACGTACCGCAACCCGTTCGTCTACTTCACGACGATCACGAGCTCGCCAGACTGCGCGACAGAGGTCGTCGGCACCGACGCGCTCGACGCCGACCTCGCGGACAAGACGAAGACGCCGGCGCTGTCGTTCGTGATCCCGACACTGGCGGCGGACGACGCGTGGCTGAAGGACACCGTCGAGCGCATCACCGCGAGCGCGGCGTACGGGAAGGACGGCCTGATCGTGATCACGTCCGACCAGTCCGATCCCGCCGCCCCCGGCGACGGGCGGATCGGAGCGCTCCTGCTCTCCAGGTTCGTCGAGCCGGGGGGCACGTTCGACACCCAGTACGACCACCTGTCGCTGCTCAAGACGCTCGCCGGCGTGTTCTCCCTGCGCGAGCTCGGGGCCGCCCAGGACAAGAAGGTCAAGGCGTTCGCCGAGTCGGTGTTCGCGTCGTCGTCACAAGACGTTCACGACTCGGCAACGCGCCGGTAACGAGTCAGCATCCCCCGGGGAAAGAGGATGCCCCCGTCATGAACGATGGAGGTCATCCCTTGAACTCAGCAGCCAAGCTCCTGCACGGCCGCGCACTGCTCGCCCTCGGCGCAGCGATCCTGGGGCTTGCTGCCCTTGTGCTGTCCCTCGGCCACACGTCGAAGGCGGCCGACTACCGGTCGAACACGGTCTGCGAGGGTCACACCTCGAAGGGCGATCCCGACCCAGAGGATCCGACGACCTACGGCGTCAAGTACGTCATCAAGTGCGACCAGCCGATCACCGGCTACTCGCTCATCTCCGACAAGGAGATCGAGGGCATGGAGACCGAGGTCCAGGTGCTCTCGGCCGACGGCAACGTCGTCGGCAACAACGCCTTCAACTGCGAGGGCGAGCTGCCTGGCTGGGGCGTGAACTGCGTCGGCCAATATGACGCGCGCAACCGCTCGATCACCGGGCAGTTCTACATCGGCAAGTCACTGTGCGCAGAACGCCGGCTCGACCCGCTGCTCGTGGTCTCGACCGCGAGCGTCACGAGCGCCGGCGCTCCCGCCCAGGACATGTCGGGGCCGTTCGACCTCGGGCGCCCGCGCGGCTGCCCGAAGTCCACGTCGAGGTTCGTCGGCCGGACCCGCATACCCGGCGCGAACGAGAAGGACACGGTCCTCACCGGACAGGAGGGCTGACCGCCGTGACGTCTTCGCCGCGGGCATCCGTGCCCGCGGCGAGGTCGTCGTAGGTGACCGCGACCTGTGATCGTCCAGTGAACTACGCGACCGCTGCGACGGCCTGCCCGAGCAGGACGTGCTCGGCCGTATCGGCGAGCGTGACCAGGCCCGGCCGGTGCGACGGCTCGATCTCGAGCATGACCGGCGCGGCGTGCACGCGGAGCAGGCCGGCGATGCGGTGCCACGGCAACGAGCCGGCGCCAGGTGAGAGGTGCAGGTCGAGCCGCAGCGGGTCGACGCCCGGTGCCTCGAGCCCGTTGAGGCGGGCACCCAGGTTGTCGTGGGCGTGAAACAGCACGACGTCGTCCGCGCAGCGCTTGAGCATGTCGAGCTTGCCGGTGATGTGCGCGTGGCCGATGTCGAAGAGCATTCCCGCCGCGGGGCTGCCGAGCCTGCGCACGAGGTCGCGGACCGCGAGCGGGTCGTGGCACATGCGCGGCGACGATGGATAGACGGGCGCGAGGTTCTCGAGCGCCAGCGTCACGCCGAGCTCGCGTGCGCGCTGGGTGAGCTGCTGGAGCGAGCGCTCCTCGTCGGCGGCGCGGGCGTGGTCGCCGAGCGGGATGTTGAGCGCGTGCACGGCGACGAGCTCCGCGCGCGCCTCGTAGGCGTAGTCCAGCAGGCCCTCGAAGGCCCGGTCCTGCTTGGGGGCGCCGGCGGTCAGGTCGTCGGGGCCGTGCAGGATCAGGCGTAGTCCGGTCGTGTCGAGGACGCGGCGAAGGGCGCGGGCGTGCAGGCGCGTGCGCTCGCGGCCGCACAGCATCGGCCACGGGGGCGTGTGGACCTGGACCCACGCGAAGCCCGCGGCTTCGTGCGCCTTGAGGGCCGCAGCGCTCGGCCAGTGATTGCGGTGGAGGTTGAGCCCGAGTCGGGGGTTCATGGCCCGGATATTCCCCGTGTGCAGGGATTTCCGGTGTCTATTCCGTGAAGGCCCGCTCCTCGTGCTCGGAGAGTGCGGCGTACGCCGCCTCGACCGCGAGCTTCGCGGCGGTGTGGCGCGCCGTCGACTTCGCCGACTCGTACTTCGTCGCCCAAGCGGCCGGCTCCGCCAGCTCGTCCTCGAGCGCGGCCAGCTCGGCCTCGGCCTGCTCGACGGCCTTCTCCAGCTCGGCGTGCTTGCGCTGCGCGTTCTTCGACGGCCCCTTCGGCGCCTGCGGGGTGACATCGGGGTCTGACCCCTTTGTCACCCCTGCGTGGCCGTTCGTGCTCGGAGCGGGTGGTGGCGCAGGCTTCACGCCCGCGGCCTTGCGCTCCTCGCGCACGCGCCAGTACTCGGGCCAGCCGCCGACGTAGGAGTGCAGCGTGTAGTCCTCGATCGCGACGGTCCGCGAGCCGACGGCGTCCAGCAGCGCGCGGTCGTGGCTGACCAGCAGCAGCGAGCCGGGGAACGCCTGCAGCGCGTCCTCGAGCGCCTCGCGTGACTCGAGGTCGAGATGGTTCGTGGGCTCGTCGAGGATCAGGACGTTGGCGTCGCTCGCCACCAGGATCGCGAGTGAGAGCCTGCGCCGCTCGCCGCCGCTCAGCCCGTCGAGCGGCTTCTCGGCCTCCTCCCCGCTGAAGAGGAAGCGGCCGAGCAGCGACCGCGCCTGGTTCGGCGAGAGGCCGGTGTGCTTCTGGGCGGCCTCGAGCACGGTGCGCGCCCCGCCCCACTCGAGCTCGTCCGCATGCTGGCTGAGGTAGCCGAGCTTGACGTTGTGGCCCGTGCGGATCTTGCCGTGCGCCAGCGGCTTGCGCCCGGCGAGCGCCTCGATCAGCGTCGTCTTGCCGACGCCGTTGGGGCCGACGAGCGAGACGTGCTCGCCGCGCTCGAGCCAGATCTCGGCGCCGTCGAGCAGCACCCGGCCGGGGACCTCGATGCGCCCGTCCTCGAGCTCGTACACGATCCGGCCCGAGCGCTCCGGCTTCTTGAACTGGAACTCGAGCGAGCGGTTGTCGCGCGGATCGCGCTCGATCCGTTCGATCTTCGCGAGCTTCTTCATGCGGTCCTGCGCCTGCCGCGCCTTCGTGGCCTTCGCGCGGAAGCGCTCCACGAACGCCTCCATGCGCGCGATCTCGGCCTGCTGCTTCTCGATCGCGCGGCCGAGCGCCAGCTCGCGCGCGGCCTGCTCCTTGCGCCAGTTCGTCCACGAGCCCGAGAAGAACCGCGTGCGGCCGGCCTCCATCTCGAGCACAGCGGTCCCGACCGCCTCCAGGAACCAGCGGTCGTGGGCGACGAGCATGATCGCCGCGTCCAGGCCGGTGAGCGTCTCCTCGAGCCACTCGAGCGACTCGATGTCGAGGTGGTTGGTCGGCTCGTCGAGCAGGAGTAGGTCAGGCTCGCTCGCCAGCGCGCGAGCGAGCGAGGCGCGCGTGAGCTGGCCGCCGGAGAACGTCCTCAGCTCGCGGTCGAGGTCGGCATCGACGAAGCCCAGCCCATGGAGGTATTGGTTGGCCCGCTCGCGCCACGTGTAGCCACCGACGGCCTCGAAGCGCGCCTGTACGCCGGCGTAGGCGTTCATCGCCGCCTCGTCGCCCGCGGCCATCGCGCTCCTCCAGCGCGCGCAGCTCGGCCTCGAGCTCCAGCGGCTCCCTGCGGGCGCTGAGCACGTAGTCGCGCAGCGTGACCGAGCGCTCCCGCGGCGGGCGCTGGTCGTGCAGCGCGACCCGCACGCCCTTGCTGAACACGAGCTCGCCGCCGTCGACGGACGCCTCCCCGGCCAGCATCCGCAGCAGCGTCGTCTTGCCGGCGCCGTTGCGCCCGGCGATCGTCAACCGGTCGCGGCGTTCGAGCTTGAACGACACCCCCCGCAGGAGCGGCTCCCCCGCGATGTCCTTCGCGAGATCGGATGCAATAACGACGGCCACGAGAAGGCCATGGTAGGCGTGCACCGAGCGGGCCAGCAGGAGCGCGGCTGGCAAGGAGCAAGGCGGGGGACAGTGCGCAAGCACGGACCCCGCCCCGGCGACACCGCCGAGCGGGCCAGCAGGAGCGTGCCTGGCAAGGAGCAAGGCGGGGGACAGTGCGCAAGCACGGACCCCGCCCCGGCGACACCGCCGAGCGGGCCAGCAGGAGCGTGCCTGGCAAGGAGCAAGGCGGGGGACAGTGCGGATGCACGGCCCCCGCCTCAGCGACGCCGCCAGGCGCGCTCCTGCGCCCCGCCTATCTAGGTCTCGGAAGGCGCGACGCGGAGCAGCTTGGCTGGCAGCCTGGGCATCCACCAGTTCCACTTGCCGAAGAGCGACACGACGGCCGGGACGAGGAGCGCGCGGATCACCGTTGCGTCGAGCAGGATGCCGGCCGCCAATCCGGTCGCCAGGACCTTCACGTCCGTTCCCGGGCTGGAGGCCAGCGACATGAAGGCGAGGAACAGGATCAGCGCGGCGCTGGTGACGAGCCGGCCCGTCCGGCCGATGCCACGAATGACCGCCTCGTTCGTGTCGCCCGTCGCGTCGTACTCCTCGCGCACGCGGGCGAGGATGAACACCTCGTAGTCCATGGAGAGCCCGAAGAGGAACGCGAACACCATCAGCGGTATCCAGGCCGTGATCGAACCGGACGCCGGGATGCCCCAGATCGCCTCCGAGCCGTGGCCGTTCTGCCAGACCACCGTCAGGACGCCCCACGCGGCCAGCACGCTGACCACGTTGAGCAGCACGGCCTTCGCCGGCAGCAGCAGCGAGCGGAACGCGCGCGCGAGCAGCACGAACACGATCACCGCGATCAGCGCGATCATCAGCGGGAAGTTGCCGTAGACGGCGTCGATGAAGTCCGCGTTCTGCGCGGGGATGCCGCCGACCCGGACGCCATCGCCGAACGAGTGCGCGGTCGACCGCACGTCGTCGAGCACGACCTTGCCGTGCGAGGAGCCGCCATCGGGTCGCTGGAAGACCTCGACGATCGACGTGCCGCCCCGGTTCCACGAGGCGTCGCTCGGAGCGACAGCGCCGTGCACGTCGGGCACGGTCGAGAGGCGCTCGGCGACCGGTGCGGAGTCCGTGCCCTCGACCAGCACCTCGTGCGGCAGCAGGACGCCCGACCCGATCCCGGACTGCTCGAGCTGCGTCAGCCCCGCCTTCGCAGAGCCGCCCTTGGCGATCGTGTCCGGATTCGACAGGCCGAGCTGCAGCCCGCTCGCCGAGATCAGCAGCGCCACGAGCACCGCGCCCGCGGCCAGCGCTGCGGCCACACGGTGGCGCACGACGAGGGTCGCCCAGCGCGTCCACGAGCGGTTCGCCGTGTCCTCGCGCACGCGCCGGGGCCAGTCGAGCTTGGCGCCCCACGAGCTCAGGACCACGGGCAGCAGCGTGATGCCGACCGCGACGCTCACGAGCGGGATCAGCATCCCGCCGTAGCCGACCGACCGCAGGAAGGGCAGCGGCAGCGCGACCAGCGCGAGCAGGCCGATCGCGACCGTCGTGCCGCTGAACACGACCGCGCGGCCGGCCGTCTCCATCGCGCGCACCACGGCCTCGTCGCCATGTCTTCCGTGTGCGGTCTCCTCGCGCCAGCGCACGACGACCAGCAGCGCGTAGTCGATGGCAACACCGAGGCCGATCAGCGCCACGAGGAACTGGACGATCGGCGAAACGTCGGTGATCTGCACCAGCCCGTAGACGAGCAGGAACGTGGTGAGGATCGAGACGATCGCCATGACGATCGGGATGAAGGCGAGGAACGACCCGAACACGAACGCCAGGATCAGCAGCGCGCCGAACCCGCCGACCAGCGCCTCGAGGAGCACGCCCGGGCCGTTGGATTCGCCGCTCTGGGCGGTCAGCGCGTCGAAGCCGGACAGCTTCACGGGCGCGCCGCCGACCGTGAAGCCGTTGAGCCCGGCCCGGAGCTTCTTCTCGGCCTTCGGGTTGTCGCCGAACGGCTGGTCGGGATCCGGCAGCGGGTAGGCGATCGCGAACGCCGTGCGCCCGTCCGCCGACACGAAGCTCTTGCTGCCCGTGGAGCCGTAGCCGGAGACGCGCGATCCCGGAAGCACCTGCGCCATCTTCTGCTCGAGCTTGACCAGGTCACCCTTCGCGCTCTGCGCGGTCTGACCCGCGGGCAGCTTGACCACCGGCACCAGCGGCGCGGAGTTGTCGCCCGTCCCCTTGTAGAGCTTGGCGATCTGCTGGTTGGTCTCCCAGCCCTCCTTGCCGGGCACGGAGAACTTCTGCTTGAGCGCCTTGGACGCCGGCCCGGACGCCGCTCCCCCGACGAGCGTGAGGATGACCCAGAAGGCGATGACGATGCGCTTGTGGGCGAGCACCCACCGGGTGATGGCGGTCATTGATCGTTTGTATCACAAATCATTCGTGACGCAGTGTAAAATCTCGGTGATGTTGCACAGCGAGCAGCCCCCGTCGGAGCTGGGCCAGTTCACTGGCTTCCTGATGAACTACCTCGGCACGCGGTCCGGCCGGCGGTTCGCCGCGGCGCTGGAGCCCTTCGGGCTGCACCCGCGGCACTTCGGCGTGATGACCGTCCTGGACGCCCGCCCCGGCACCACGCAGCAGGACCTCGCCGATCATTCACGCGTGGACCGCAGCTCGATGGTGGCGGTGCTCGACGAGCTCGAGGCACGCGGCCTGGCCGAGCGCCGGCCCGATCCGGCGGACCGCCGCAAGCGCTCGATCCACCTGACCGACGAGGGGCGCTCCAAGCTCATGCAGATGCGAGCGGTCGCGCGCGAGGTCGGCGAGCAGAGCTTCGCGGCACTCAACGACGAGGAGCGCGCCACGCTGCACCATCTGCTGCGCAAGCTGGCCGGGTTCAGCGACGAATGATCCGGAAGCGCTTGCGCACCGCCTTGCTCGCGCCCGCCGCGTTGCGCGCGACGATCGACAGCCGGTGGTGCCCGACGCGCAGCTTGTGGTTGCGCACACGCCCGGTGAAGCGCAGCGACACCGTGCCGGCGCTGTCGGCGTGCGTGAACGCGCCCTCCTTGACGTAGCGCGTGCAGCGCTTCGCCCCGCGACGCGGGTGGCGCGGTGGCTTGACGCAGCGCTTGCCCTTGCGGATCCCGCGAGCCGGGCGCTGCACGGTCAGCGTCGCGGTCGCCGCAGCCGAGTCGGTGTAGCGCACCGTCGTCCCGATCGCCTTGGCGATGCTGCCGCCCTTCGCCGCCGCGCGGAACGCGCTCGGCGTCATCGTGAGGCCGCCGAGCACCGGCTTGGCCGCGGCCGCCGCCGGGATGGTGGTCGAGAAGCCGCGGGTCGTTGCGTTGCCGTAGTCGTCCGTCGCGGTCAGCCGTGGCGCGAACGTCCCGCCGGCCGCGAACGCCTTGGTGCCGGTCGCATCGATCGCCGTCGTGCCGTCGCCGAAATCCCACGCGTAGCCGATCGCCGGCGACCACAGGTCCGTCGCGTGCGCGGAGAACGGGAGCGCCTCGCCAATCGCGCCGGACCCTGGGAACGTCGCCGTGTCAATCGTCGGCCCGGCGACATCGAGCGCCGTCGCACGCTCCTGGTACGGCGGAGAGGTCGGGGCGATGTACAGCCACGTGATCACCACGTTGCCCTGCAGGTCGACGCCCGCCGCGCGAATGACCGACCGCACCGGCGCCGGAACCGGTGGCAGTGCGGTGAAGGCCCCGCCGGGCAGGCGCCGGGCGGCGCGAAGCTCCTGCTGGAGCCCGCCATTGACGCCGTCGAACACGATCGTGACGGTCCCGTCCGGCGCGGCGACCACGCGCTCGTCGCCGTTGTTCTCCCGGTCGGAGGGAATGAGCCCCTCCGGGTCCCACGTCGTGGCGCCGGGCGCGCGCCGGCGCCAGTGGAGGTTCTGCGACTGCGCCCAGAACGCGAGCGTCTCGCCGTTGGCGAGGACGGTGACCGCGAGATTCCCGGGCGAGCCGTTGACCGTGGACGACAGGTCCGAGCCCGGGCTCTGCGCCTTCACCCAGTGCGTATCGCCACGGGCACGTGTCGAGAACTGCACGGTCGCCACGGACGGACCGGACGAGTCAGGTCCATGCGAGAAGACCGCTGTCGCGGTACCGGAGTCGTCGATCGCGACCTCCGGACCCAACCCGTACGGCGACGCGCCGCTGCTGACGTCCTGGTCGAGTTGCTCGCCCGTCGCAGGGGCACTGCCCGCGGCCTTGTAGATGGCGAACGGGGCCTTGGGGGTCAGCATCGCCATCGGGCGCTGGTAGCCGATCACCACGTCGCCGGCGACGTCCATCGCCAGCCTGTAGTCGAGCGGGTAATCGAGCGTCCCGGTGTTCAACGGCGCCGGCGTCGTCCATGCGCCGCCGGCCGGGCGCTCCGCCCACGTCGGCTCGGACCCGTCGTCGAAGACCACGAACGCGTCGCCTGCCGGATTCACGATCCCGCGCAGCCCGAGGACGTTGTTGGCGGGCGTGAAGATCGTCGAGCCCGTCCACAGGTCCCCGCTGCCGATCCGGTGCAGGACCTCCTCGATCTCGGGCGTGCCGCTCCCCGGATCACGGACCATGAAGGCGTGGACGACGCCCGCGCCGTCGATGGCGAGCGAGGCCGACGACGAGATGTTGGTGAGGGCCACGCTCGCCGGGCTGAAGGTGCCCCCGGCGAGCCGCTCCGAGATCACGAGATCGCCGTTGTTGTTCTGCCACGCGACGAGCACGTTGCCGGCGTTGTCCGTCAGGACCGTCGCCGCGTTGATCCCATCGGTCTGCATCGGCGTGAGGTCGGCCACGGGCTCCACCCACGTCGGCGCGGCCCACGCCGACGAAACCGGCACGGCGGCCAGAACGACCAGGGCGGCCAGGACTCGGGACCGCATTGGCGCGACGCTACTCCGCCCGCCGGGCCGATGCGAGCGCCGCTACGCCACGGCGGTCAGGCGCGTCTTGCCGTCGAGCTCGTCGCCTGCGGCGCGCAGCGCCTCGACGAACGTGTCGACGAGCGCGTCGCGGTCCTTCGAGACCGCAGCGAGGATCGTTCGCGACGGCGCGGCGCCCTTCAGCGGCCGCAGCACGACGCCGGGGTGCGCGCCGACGGTCGCCATGCGCGGCACGATCGACACGCCCAGGCCGGCGGCGGCCATGCCCTGCAGCGCGTTGTAGTCCTCGGACTCCAGCCGGACGTTCGGAGCGAAGCCGGCGTCGCGGCAGGCGTGGCGCATGATGTTGCTGTCCGCGCAGGTGCCGCCAAGCTCGGTGAGCAGGAAGGGCTCGTCGGCCAGCTCGGCGAGGTCGATGCTCCGGCGGCTCGCCATCCGGTGCTCGGGCGGCAGCGCGATCATCATCGGATCCTCGGTGACCTCCAGGAGCTCGACGCCCTCTGGGACGACGATCGGGTCCAGTGGCGACTCGATCATCAGCGCGATGTCGACCCGGTTGCGTGCCAGCGCGCGCAGCGCGGGCTCGGGCTCCATCACGCGCATGTCGAGTTCGATGTCCGGGTGCGGCCGGCGCCTGCGCGCGTGGCGCACCGCGCCGGGCACCAGCCCCGCGGCCGCCGACGGGAAGGCGCCGATGCGCAGGCGCGAGGCGACCACGCCGCCCGCGCCTTCGCGGCCCGCTCGGCATGGCGGACCGAGCTGAGGACGGCCTCGGTCTCGGCGAGCAACGCGTCGCCCGCGGGCGTGAGCTTCACGCCGCGCGCCGTGCGCTCGAGCACCTTCACGCCGAGGTGCTTCTCGAGCCGTGCCAGGTGCTGGGAGATGGCCGGCTGGGTGAAGCCGAGCTCTTCGGCCGCGAGCGAGAACGAGCCGCGCATCGCGACCTCGCGGAAGGTCTGCAGGAGTCGAACGTCAAGCATAAGCGAACGTTATCACAGCTACGTCGAAAGATCATTGGAATTTATTGTGGTGGTCCGGGACCATAGGTGCATGACCACTTCAGACAGCTCCTCCATCTCTCTGCGGCACGCGGTCTCAACCGACGCCGCGGCCCTCG
>CAWCEB010000099.1:0-9771 GCA_963794105.1 uncultured Actinomycetes bacterium
ATGACGATGTCGCAGTCGCGCAGCGCAGAGAGCTCGCGCGCGCTGTGCAGGAGCGCCGGTGTCGACCTCGCGGCCCTTCGCCGCCCAGCGCTCCAGCCCGTCGCGGATCGATGCCTCGCCGCGCTCGATCGCACCCAGGAGCGGATCGACGAGGAACGTCTCGGCGCCGGCGCCCATCGCCAGTTGCGCGATGCCGGCACCCATCGTGCCGGCCCCGATCACCCCGACGACCAGGGTCTGACCCACAGCACCGCTTTGCGGCCGCGAGGTCACTGCTACGACGGAACGAGAGCGTTGATTCCCGTCAGGGCGCGGCCGATGATCAGCTTCTGGATCTGCGAGGTGCCCTCGTAGAGGGTCGTGACGCGCACGTCGCGGAAGTAGCGCTCCACCGGGAAGTCGTCGGCGTAGCCGGAGCCGCCATGCACCTGGATCGCCTCGTTCGCGCACCAGACCGCTGCCTCGGTGGCGAAGTACTTCGCGATCGACGTCTCGGTCGTGTTCGGCTGGCCCGGTGTCCTTCAGCCAGCCCGCGCGGTAGACCAGCATCCGCGCCGCGTCGGTCTTGACCTTCATCTCGGCGAGCATCGCCTGCACCAGCTGGAACGACGCGATCGGGCGGTCGAACTGCTTGCGTTCGATCGCGTACTTCACCGACGCGTCGACGCAGCCCTGGCAGATCCCGACGCAGCCGGCAGCGACCGAGTAGCGCCCGGAGTCGAGCGCGCTCATCGCGATCTTGAAGCCCTCGCCGATCTCGCCCATGACGTTCTCGTCGGGGCAGCAGACGTCGTCCAGGCCGATCGCGGCGGTGTCGGAGCCGTGCAGGCCCATCTTGCCGTGGATCTCCTGGGGCTGGAACCCGTCCTGGCTCGGTCTCGACGAGGAAGCAGCCGATGCCACGGTGCTTCATCTCAGGGTCGGTCTGGGCGAAGACCAGCGCCAGCTTGGCGTGGTTGCCCATCGAGATCCACATCTTGGCGCCGTTGATCTGCCAGCCGCCGTCGACCTTCTTCGCGCGCGTCGCTGGTTGGCGGCGTCCGAGCCGGTGTCGGGCTCGGTCAGGCCGAAGCAGCCGAGCCACTCGCCGCTGCAGAGCTTCGGCAGGAACTTCTGCTTCTGATCCTCGGTGCCCCACCTGAGGATCGAGCTGCAGACCAGCGAGGTCTGCACCGAGATCGACGGTTCGCATCGCGCTGTCGACGCGCCCGATCTCCTCGACGATCAGGCCGTAGGTGATGTAGTCCAGGCCGGCGCCGCCGTAGTCGCGCGGGACGATCGCGCCCAGGTAGCCCTGGTCGGCGATCTTCTTGACCAGATCGGTGTCGAAGTGGCTGTTGCGTGCGTTTTCATCTGCCGCCGGGCGGATCACCTCGTCGGCGAACTGGCGGGCAGTCGAGCGGATCAGGTCCTGCTCGTCGGTAAGGGCGAAGTCCATGCCCCGGACGCTACAACGTGCTCTCGTCTCCGAGCAGGACGGTGCACTGCGTGCTGCAGCACGCCGCCGTTGCCGTGCGCGAGGGCGACGTGGCAGTCCTCGACCTGGCCGGTCGACTCGCCGCGCAGCTGCCGCGCCGCCTCGACGATCGCCAGCAGCCCGTACATCCCGGGGTGCTGATAGCTGAGGCCACCGCCGTTGGTGTTCAGCGCGACGTCGCCGCCGGGAGCGATGCGCCCGCCCGAGACGAACGCGCCGCCGTCGCCCTTCGCGCAGAAGCCGAGGTCCTCGAGGAACAGGATCGGGGTGATCGTGAAGGCGTCGTAGAGCTGGAGGGTGTCCACGTCGCCCGGCGCCAGGCCCGCCATCGCGAACGCGCGCCCGCCGGACTGGACCGCGCTGGTGGTCGTCAGGTCGGGCATGTGGCTGATGTGGCGGTGGCTGTGGGCCTCGCCCGCGCCGAGCAGGAAGGCCGGCCGGTCGGTCAGCTCGCGTGCGCGCTGCGCGCTCGTCACCACGACCGCCGCGCCGCCGTCGGTGACCAGGCAGCAGTCCTTGACGCCGAGCGGATCGCAGATCATCGGCGCGTTCAGGACGTCGTCGATGGTGAGGTCCTTCTTGGACCACGCGTTCGGGTTGCGCTGCGCCCACCTGCGCGCTGCGACCGCCACCTCGGCGAGCTGCTCGCGCGTGGTGCCGAACTCGTGCATGTGGCGCGAGGCCGCCAGGGCGTAGCCCGTCACGGGGTTCATCGGCCGGTACGGCGCCTCGCCGGGATCGATCTCCTGCACGGACGCCTTGGCGCGGCCGGCGGTGCGCTGCGTCGAGCCGTAGGCGACGAGCGCCACCTCGCAGGCGCCGCCGGCGATCGCCAGCGCCGCGTGGTGCAGGTGCGCCATGAAGCTCGAGCCGCCGAGCTGCGTCGAGTCGCTGTAGCGCGGCTGCACGCCGAGCCATTCGCCGAGGTTCACGCTCGCCCACGGCAGCTGTGTCGAGGCGGCGAAGAGGCCGTCGACGTCGGCGGGCGTGAGGTTCGCATCGGCGAGTGCGTTCAGCGCCGCGTGACCCATCACGTCGACGGCGGTCGAGCCCTCGGGCGCGACGCCCAAGCCGTACTCGGCCAGCCCTGCGATGGCCACGGCGCCCCTCATTCGGGCGCGTACACCGGGACGCCGTCGTCGCCGATCTGCGCTTGCACACGCAGGCCGATGGTGACCTCCGTGGGCTCGAGGCCCGCGACCCGGCCCATCGCCCGTACGCCCTCGTCGAGGTCGACGAGGCACACGTTGTAGGGCTCCTCGCCGCGCCGGTGCACGACCGTCGTGGCATAGACGACGCCTGCTCCCGCGCTGGCGACGGTCTCGCCCTGGGTGGTTCGGACGCTGAGCACGCTCGGCAACGTACACTCGCACCGTGGTCGACCCGTTCGTGATCATCATGGTCGGGCTCGTCGGAGGGCTGCTCGTCGCGCTGATCCTGCTGGGCCTGTTCTATCCCGGCTCGGGTGCCGACCAGGTCAACTGGCGGCCCACCCGCTCGGTCGAGACCGAGGTGCAGAACGAGATCGACGACCTCGACGAGATGCTCGCCGCAGCGAATGCGAAACGGCGCGCCCGCGGCGCCGCGGAGCTGACCGAGCAGGGCATCCACGAGCAGGTGGCCGAGGACCGGCGGATCGCCGACGCGCAGCGCGAGGCCTACCTCGGCGAGGTCGAGATCGAGCAGATGCTGCAGGTCAAGAACGAGCGCCGCGCCCGCAAGGGCCTCGAGCCGATCACAGCCGACGAGTACCGCGCCCAGCTGGAAGCGGAGCGCGGTCAGCTGTGAGGGTCCTGATGGTGGGGGGCGGGTGCCGTGGACTGGCGCTCGCCCGCTCGCTCGTCGCCGAGGGCCACGCGGTGCGCGCAGTGACGCGCCATGAATCCAAGCGCGCCGAGATCGAGGCCGCCGGCTGCGAGTGCTGGATCGGCGACCCCGACCGGATCGGGACGCTGCGCTACGCGCTCGAGAACGCGACGGTGTTGCTGTGGCTGCTCGCGACCGTCGACGTGCCCGAGCTCCACGGGTCGCGGCTGGAGATGATGCTCGAGCGCACGGTCGACACCACGGTGCGCGGCGTCCTGTACGAAGGCCATGCCGGCGCCGCGGTGGTGCAGGCGGCGCATGACCGCCACGGCATCCCGATCGCCTTCCTCGAGCAGGATCCGGACGACGTCGACGCATGGGTCGCGACGGCGCGCGTGGGGATCGACGCGCTGCTGGCTACTGGTCGTTGAGCGGCGCCGGATGGACGACCGGCGCGTCCGGGCCGTCCCACGGCGCGCGGACGTTCGGGTCGGCGCCGAACGCGGAGAGCAGCGCGATCGCGGCGGCCACCAGCCCGACCGCGATGAGCACCGCGACGGCGACGGGGAGTGCGGCGCGGATGCGCTGATGGCGAGCGACCGCGGCCGAGCGGCGAGGCGCCGGGAGCGGGGTGGGGGCGGGCGTCGGGGCAGGCTCGCGCGCGGCCGGCTCCAGCGGCGGCTCGACGGCGGGCGGCTCGGGCGGCGCGACGATCTGGGGCGGGGGCTCCGGCGCGGCGATCTCCGGCGGCTCCTCCGGCGCGTCCAGTGCGGGCGGCTCCGGGGCGGGCGGGAGCGCAGGCACGGGCGGCACGACGCGCAGGCGGGCGCGCGGGGGCGGCGGCTCCTCGGCTGCGGGCGCGGCCGGCTCCAGCGGAACGGCGAACGTCGCGCGCAGCTGTCCCAGTGCCGTCATCAGCTCGGATTCGTGCGTGCGACAGCGCGAGCAGCGGGCCAGATGCGCGGTCAGGAAGCGCTCGTCCATCGGCGACAGCACGCCGTCGAGGCGGTCGGACACCGCGCGCTCGGCGCGTTCGCAGCGGCCGCCTGACCCGAGCTCCGTCCGGGTGCGGCGCAGCGCCTTGCGCGCGCCGGCCAGCGCCGTCGACAGCTCGGCGCCCCCCAGCCCGACCTCGCTGGCGATCCCGGCCCGCGGGACGTCGGCCAGAACGGCCAGTGCGAGCGCCCGGCGCGGCACCGCATCGAGCTCCGGCAGCGCCTCGAAGACGACGCGCTCGGCGCGGTCGCGTGCGGCTGCGGCCCTGGCGGCATCCATTCCGGCCATTGTTCCCGCTAGCTTGGACGGCGTGTTGAGAACGATCGCGGCCGTGATTGCAGTTGTCGCACTTTGCGGATGCGGCTCCTCCAACGACAAGTCGACCAGCACGTCGGCGCCCACGCCGGCGACGACGTCCAACGGCGCCCCCGTGATCGACGGCATCCGCTGCCAGCCCGAGCACCTCGAGAGCCACTACCACGCGCACCTCACGCTGTTGCGCGACGGCAAGCCGGTCAAGGTCCCGGCGCTGATCGGGATCGACCTGCAGCACCAGTGCCTGTACTGGCTGCACACCCACGACGCGACGGGGATCATGCACATCGAGTCCCCCGACAGCCGCACGTACACGCTGGGTCAGTTCTTCGACGTGTGGGGCAAGCCGCTGTCGGCGACGCGGGCGGCGTCGCTCACCGGCAAGCTGAAGGTCTTCGTCGACAACCGCCAGTACACGGGGGATCCGCGCGCGATCGTCCTCAAGCCGCACGAGCTGATCACGATCGAGCAGGGGCGCACCGTCGAGCCGCCCCCGTTCCAGTTCCCGTCGGGTTTGTAGTCTCGAAGCACCATGACTGCCTACGCCAAGGACGTGCTGGTCGAGACCGATTGGCTCGAGCAGCACCTCGACGACGAGAACATCCGCATCGTCGAGGTCGACGAGAACCCTGCTCTCTACGCCGACGCGCACATCCCGGGCGCGATCGGCTTCGACTGGAAGAAGGACCTGCAGGACCAGGTCAAGCGCGATTTCCTGGCCCCGGACGCCTTCGGCGACCTGTTCGGCTCGCGCGGGATCTCCGACGAGCACCAGATCGTGCTCTACGGCGACCGCAACAACTGGTTCGCGGCCTACACGTACTGGTACCTGAAGTACTACGGCCACGAGGACGTCAAGCTGCTCAACGGCCCGCGCGAGAAGTGGATCGCCGAGGGCCGCGCCACGACCTCCGACGTCCCGAGCTACGAGCCGCAGAGCTTCATCGCCCAGCCCGGCGACGCCGCGATCCGCGCCAAGCGCGACGAGGTGCTCGACGCGCTGGACAAGGACATCAACCTGGTCGACGTCCGCTCCCCGCAGGAGTTCAGCGGCGAGCTGATCGCGATGGCCGGCTACGAGCAGGAGGGCGCCCAGCGCGGCGGCCACATCCCCGGCGCCGCGTCGGTGCCGTGGGCGCAGGCGGTCAAGGAGGACGGCACCTTCAAGTCCGCCGAGGACCTGCGCGAGCTCTACACCGGCAAGGGCGTCATCAACGGCGGCACGCCGATCATCGCCTACTGCCGCATCGGCGAGCGCTCGGCGCACACCTGGTTCGTGCTGCACGAGCTGCTCGGCCAGGGCGACGTCAAGAACTACGACGGCTCGTGGACCGAGTGGGGCAACATGGTCGACATGCCGGTCGAGAAGGACGTCACCTAGAGCAGCGCGTCGTCGAAGGCCTGGCCGAGGATGTCGTCCAGGCCTCCGGCGTAGTCGTTGTTGGACGAGTTGATCGCCACATAGGCCTGCACGCCGCTGGGGTAGACCATCGCGAGCGTCGAGCAGCCGGGCTTGGTGCCGCCGTGGCTCGGGCAGCCGCCGTTCTTCCAGGTGTACGCGCCGAGCCGGCCCTCCCAGTCGGTGTCGAAGCCCATCCGGTTGCCCGGGACGCCGGTCATCTCGCCGGCGAGCGACATGGGCAGGATCAGGCCGGCCCTCAGCGCCGACAGGAAGCGCGCGTAGTCGCGCGCGCCGATCGCGAGGTAGCCGGCGCCCGCGTGCAGGTGGAAGTCCGCGCGCGGCACGCCGGCGGGCTGGGTGAGGTCGTCGCGGTTGTAGTTCAGGGCGAAGTCGGCGATGCCGTCCCCCTGGGGGTAGAAGCTCGCCTTGACGCCGACGGGGCCCAGGACGTGGTCGAACACGTACGCGCGGAAGCGGTCGGAGACGACCTTGTTGAGGCGGTCCACGCGCGCCTCGCAGCGCGCCGGATTGAAGCCGAAGCGCAGCTGCATCGCGTTGCGCGCGCGCACGAACGGCAACAGCACCCGGACGAGCCCGTAGGCGGTGTTGCTGTACTCGTAGTTGTCGGCCTGGGCGGGGCCGCGACCGGCCTTGATCGCCTCGAGCAGGCAGAGCAGCGGGTGGTCCGAGCAGCCGGAGCCCTTCGGCAGCAGCGTGTGGTGCCCGAGCACGTCGCGGAACGTCAGGTCCGCGATCCCAGGGCCCTGCTTCCAGCAATGCGGGAGGTACGGCCCGATCTTCGCGTCGGGTGAGATCCCCTGCTCGTCGAGCGCCTTGAGCAGCGCCGCCGCCGTGATCGTCTTCGACGCGCTGGCGGCCTGCGCCATCGTGTCGGGCGTGAACGGGTCGGGCGCGGACGCGAACCCGCTCGCCGCGCCCTGCGCGACGCGCCGGTAGCCGCCCGCGCCGCTGCGCACGACCGCGCCGTTGCGCGCGATCGCGAAGGCGAAGCCGACGACGTGGCCGTCGAGGCGGTCATGGATGCCGTTGGCGAACGCGTCGAGGTCGATCGTCTCGGGCGTGGTGATGGTGGCGCCGGCCGGGGCGGCGAGCACGAGCAGCGCAGCGCATGTGGCGAGGAGTCGGGCGAGCATGGCCGGACAACCGCGGGCGCCGGGGGAACTTACGCACCGCGGCTGCGCGCCTGGTTACATCCGGCGCATGGGCAGGGGTGCCAGGGCGCTGAGCGCCGCCGTCGCGACGCTCGCCGTCGCCGCTGCGAGCGCGCAGGCGCAGGATCCGAAGTACGCGCTGGTGCACGGCTGCTACCAGCTGAAGCCGGTGGGTCCGGGGCAGGTCGTGGACGGCGGCCCGTTTCGCATGCAGGCGACGGACCTCGGCAGGTACATGCTGTACGGAAAGGCCGGCGACTTTCTCGGCCCCGACGGCAAGATGATCGGCGAGCCCGGCCCGGCTGCCGACTTCGCGGTCGATGACCCGACGCCCGGCGTGTACACACTCACCGGCCAGAACGGCAGGCTGGGTGACACGTTCACGTTCGTTCCTGCGCAGGGCTGCGCCGTGTTCCCCGAGGCCGAGCTGAACGCCACCGGAACGCCCGGCAAGGGCGCGACGCCCTACGCGCACACGACCGGCTTCATCGACGCCCACATGCACATGATGGGCTTCGAGTTCCTGGGCGGCGACCTGCACTGCGGGCGCCCGTGGTCGCCCTACGGCGTCACGGTCGCGCTGGCCGGCTGCCCGCGCGAGGAGGCCGGCAGCCCGGTCGTCGAGGGCTTCCTCATGAGCGACCCGGCGCGGCCCAGCAAGGACCCCGTGGGCTGGCCGACCTTCAACGAATGGCCGCGCTACAACACGCTCGCCCACGAGCAGAGCTACTACCGCTGGCTCGAGCGCTCGTGGCTCGGGGGCCAGCGGATCTTCGTGAACCTCTTCGTGGAGAACCACGCGCTGTGCAGCCTGTATCCGCACCGGCGCAACTCCTGCAACGAGATGGACAGCGTCCGCCTGCAGGCCAAGGACCTGCGGCTGCTCGAGCGCTACATCGACGCGCAGGAGGGCGGCCCGGGCAAGGGCTGGTTCCGGATCGTGTCCGACCCGTTCCAGGCGCGGCGCGTCATCAACGCGGGCAAGCTCGCCGTCGTCCCCGGCATCGAGGTCTCGAACCTCTTCGACTGCGGGTTGCACAACGGCGTCAGCGACTGCACCAACGCCGACGTCGACCGGCGCCTGGACGAGGTCTACAACGACCTCGGCGTCCGCGACATGGAGCTGATCAACAAGTTCGACAACGGCTTCGGCGGCGTTGCGGGCGACGGCGGTACGACCGGCATCGTCGTCAACACCGGCAACTTCACCGAGACCGGCCGGTTCTGGGACATGCAGACCTGCCAGGGCCCCAACGAGGAGTCCGACCACGAGCAGATGACGCTGCCGGGTGCTGCGCGCGACGTGCTCGTCGGCGACCTGTTCAGCAAGCTCCTGCCCGGCGGGGCGGTGCCGGTGTATCCCGCGCCGCCGCACTGCAACACGCGCGGGCTCAGCGCGCTGGGCGACCACCTGGTTCGCGACATGATCGCCAAGCGGATGATCATCGATCCCGACCACCTCGACGTCATCTCGCGCAAGCAGCTGTTGTCGATCGTCGAAGTCCGAGCGCTACTCGGGCCTGGTGTCCAGCCACAGCTGGAGCACCTCCGACGCCTACCCGCGCATCTACAGGTCCGGCGGGTTCATCACCCCGTATGCGGGCGCCTCGAAGGGCTTCGTCGAGCAGTGGAAGCGCCTGCGCGCCGTGCGCGACAAGCGCTTCGCCAACGGCATCGGCTGGGGCGCGGACATGAACGGCTTCGGCGCGCAGGGCCCGCCGCGCGGCGGGGACAATCCGGTCACGTACCCGTTCAAGTCGTTCGACGGGCGCGTGACGTTCGACCGCCAGAAGACCGGCACGCGCACCTTCGACATCAACGAGATGGGCGTCGCGCACTACGGCCTGTACCCCGACTGGATCGAGGACCTGCGCCACATCGCCGGCGACCAGATCGTCAAGGACCTCTCGCAGGGGTCGGAGGCCTACCTCGAGATGTGGGAGCGCGCCGTCGGCATCGCACCGCGCTATCGCTGCAAGTCGCGGCGCCTGCACTTCACGCGCGGCGGCCTGGGCAACGTGGCGTTCGGCGTCAGCGCCGAGGACGAGCTGCGCAGCGCCGGCCAGCCGATCAAGCGCGTGGGGCGGTCGTACGCCTATTGCGTGAAGGGCGGCGGGAGCGTGCGCGTGACGTTCAGCCGCCGCGGCAAGGCGCAGCGCATCACGTACCGCGTGGGCAAGCGCGTGCGCACGCGCACCGCGCCCCGCTGACCGCGTTATCGTCGGCGCAACGTGCGCGCCGTCGCCGTGGTGCCCTGGCTGTCCGCAGCGGTGGCTCTCACCACCGCTGCCACTGCATTCGGCGCGGACGTCGAGATGCCGTACGTCGGCCCGGCGGCCGCGGTGGCGGGAGACAGCATCGTGGGCGCGCGGTGGGCGCAGAACGGCCCGAAGCGGCCGGGCGCGGTTCGGGTCGTGCGTCACGACGGCGACGCCACGACCACGACGCTCGCGACGATCCCGGCGGTTCCTGCGAGCCGGACGACGATGGCCGGCGAGCTGTACTACAGCGTCACCCTGCGCTCGTCGGCGACGACGTGGGCGCTGGCGATCCGCGTGGGGTTCCACCCGAACGACGGGGAGGAGGCCTTCACGACCCGCGGG
>CAWCEB010000100.1:0-9588 GCA_963794105.1 uncultured Actinomycetes bacterium
GAGACGATCGTGAGCGGCGCGGTCGCGGGCGGCGCCCCGCGCGTGCTCGAGCGCTGCAAGCTGGACACGCAGGATGGCGCGAACGAGGCGATCGCCGTCGCCGTCGCGGGCGATGACGTCGCCTGGTCGGACGCGATGTGCCCGGGCGCCGAGGGGGTGCGTCTTGCAACGGCGTCGGGCCAGCCCCAGCTCGTGGGCGGCGGCGGCGACGTGGCGCTCAATCCGACCCAGATCGGCTATCGCACATACGACGCGCAGCGTGGCGTCCAGCAGGTCGCCATCGTCGACAGGGCAACCGGGGTGACGAAGAAGCTCGACACCGGGTACGTGTCGGACTTCGCGCTCGCAGACACGGGCCTCGCAGCCGTGATCGCGGATGCCACGGCGAGCTGCCCGAGCAGTTGCCGTCAGTCGATCCTGCGCGTCGCACCCGATGGCGCCGTGATGCGTCCCGGGCTCGCCGCCACATACGGTGGCCCGCTCGTCGCGGGTGGCGGCCGCGTGCTCGCCCGGCGTGCGGGGAGCAACGGCGTGGTGGCGGTCGATCTGGCCACGGGCTCGGTGTCATATGCCGGCCTGCTCGGCCTCGACGCCGAGGACACCGACCCGATCGCGGTCGATGCGGCGCGAGCGATCTACCTCGCGCCACGGTGCGACGGGCGCCCTGTCCTGCACTTCGACGACACCGTCGCATTGGCCCCGCCGCGCATCGCCGTCGTGCCCTGCCCGCTGCGGATCGTTCGGCATACCGCCACGCTTCGGCTGCACACGCGCCGCGCACGGGTCAGGGTCCGTTGCCCGCAGGGCTGCAGCGGTGCCGACTGGGAGGTGCGCGATCACGGCACCGACGTCGGCTCGCTCGACGTCACCGTGCCGCGCGGTGGGACCCGATACGGGACGCTGTTCTTCTACGAGCTCGACGCGCTGCGCAACCGCCGGCGGGCGGTCGTGACGCTCGCTGAAGACTCCGAGCGGTCTCACCCGCGGGCGCCCCGGCAGGCGCCGATCCGGCTCAGGCTGAGGATCCGGCGCTGAGGCTCCCCGACGCGTCGAGCCGCTCGAGCAGGTCGGTGAGCATCCGGGCCGTGGCGCCCCAGATGAGGTTGTCGCCGACGACGTAGACGTCGGTGCGGAACGGGATCCCGCGGCGCAGCATGCCGCTGGCGCTCGTAGCCGGCGCGCAGGTCGTCGAGTGACAGCTCGAGGACCGCCGACACCTCGGTGGCCGAGGGCGTCCACTCGTGGCCGGGCTCGATCAGGCCGACGAACGGATAGACGGCGTAGTTGGTCGCGATCGTCGGCGTCGGCTGCAGCGCGCCGATCAGCTCGACGGCGTCGGGCGGCAGGCCGATCTCCTCCTCGGCCTCGCGCAGCGCGGTCAGCCGAAGGTCGGACTCGTCGTCGTCCTGGCGCCCGCCGGGGAACGAGATCTCACCGGCGTGGCGGCGCAGGTCGTCGCGGCGGCGCGTGAAGACGGCGTGCAGCCGGCCGGCGTTGACGAACAGCGGAACGAGCACGGCCGCGTCGATGCGGCCGTGCACATCCAGCGCAGCCGCCTCGGCCGGGTCCAGCAGGACCCGCCGCAGCTGCGCAGCCCAATCGGCTCTAGTTGTGGGCGAGTTCGACGCGCTGGACTCGCTCGTCGAACATCACCTCGCCGTCGAGCGTCCGGTGGACCGGGCACTTGGCGGCGATCACGCGCAGGCGCTCGACCTGCTCCTCGCTGAGGTCGGATGGCAGGCGCAGCGTCAGCGCGAACCGGGTGGGGCAGCCGCGCTCGGCCGGCGTGTACTCCGCCTCGACCTCGACGCCGCCGATATCCCATCCCTTGCGCTGCGCGTACATCTCCATCGTGATCGCGGTGCACGACGCGAGGCTCGCGGCGAGCAGCTCCTGCGGGCTCGGCGCGCTGTCGTCGCCTCCCGTGTCGGAGGGCTCGTCGGCCGCCAGCTTGTGCTGCCGGACCTGCACGACGTGCTTGTACGTCCCTGTACGTGTGGCTGTGGCCTTCATGACTTCGAGTGTAGACCCACGAACTGGCCCACCGGATTGAACAGCAGGCCCGTCGGGACCTTGGGGAAGAAGAACGTCGACTTGGGCGGCATATTGACCCCGGTGGCCGCGATCTCGCGGACCTGCTGGACGGGACTCGAGCGCAGGAAGAACGCGCAGTCGGCGCGGCCGTCGAGCACCATCTCCAGCGCCTCCTCGTCGGTGCGCGAGTAGTCGAGGCCGTGCTTGTGGTCGATGTCGTCGTCGGTCAGGCCGGCCGGGCCCTTGATGACGAGCGCCTCGAGGATCGCGGTGTCGAGGTGGCGATAGGGCTCGGGGAACTCGCTGAGCGCCTCGTCGGCGAGCGCCTGGTCCTTGAGCGTCAGGCGGTAGGCGTTCTTGTGGAAGGAGTCGATGTAGCCCATCTGCAGCGGGCCGGCGCCCTCGGGCGGGCGCAGCTCGGACTGGTCGATCGGCTCGATGTCGAACAGCTCGCGCAGCCTGGAGCCGAGCCTCACCTGCTTGTCGGAGTCCTTGACGTCGGTGAGCAGGCGGTGGGTGGGGAAGACCGTGAGGCCTTCGTCCTGCAGCGCGACGAGGCACATCAGCACGTAGCGGTGATCGCCCTCGCCGCCGATCTCGTCGGCGTACACGCGGGCGGTCTCGTAGCGATGGTGGCCGTCGGCGATCAGCAGCTCGGTGGGCGCAAGGGCCTCCTGCACCGCCGTCATCGCGTCCGCGTCGTCGATTCGCCACAGCCGGTTGACGGTTCCGTCGTCGTCGGTGGCCTCGCCGAACGGGTCGCCCGCGGTGTGCGGCTCGAGCGCTCTCCACGCCAGCTGGTGGGGGTCGTCGTAGAGGCTGAAGATCGGGCTCATGTTCGCCTTCGTCGCGCGCGTGAGCCTGAGCCGGTCCTCCCGCGGGCCGGGGTGCGTGCGCTCGTGCGGGCGGATCTTGCCGGGGCCGTACTCCGTCACGCGGACGCGCGCGAAGATGCCGCGACGGGTCAGCGCGCGGCCATCCGGGCCGGTGTAGTCCTGGACGAGCGCCCAGAAGGCGGGCTGGTCGCCGACGACCGCCTGTCCTCCTGCCATTGCTGGAACAGCCGGGCGGCCTCCGCGTACGGGTCGTCGCCTTCGGGCAGGTCGACGCGGACGACGTTGTACGGCGAGCGCGCCGCGAGCTCCGCGCGCTGCTCGGGGTCGATGACGTCGTAGGGCGGGGCGACCAGCTGCTGGAGCGGGCCGGCCTTCGCCTGGTCGTAGTGGAGCGCTTCGAGGGGCTGGACGTCCGCCATGCGGCGGCGGAGGTTAGCCGCGCGAGCCGAAGTCGGTCGTGTAGGTGGCGCCGTTCGCCGCGCCCTCATGAGGCACCGGGGCCCCGGTCGCGATGCCGATCCCGATGTCGCGGAAGCCGCCATTGAGGATGTTCGCCCGGTGGCCGGGGGAGTGCATCCAGCTGCGCACGATCGACCGTGGCGTCGCAAAGGAGCCCGTGCCCCAGGCGATGTTCTCGCCGATCGACCAGGAGCGGGCGCCGTCGAGGTAGTGCGTGCTCTGGACGCGCGACTGCAGGGTCGAGCCGCTGGGGCTGACGTGGTCGAAGAACCCCAGGCGGACCATCAGGCGCGAGTAGTCGGCCGCCGCGCTGCGCAGCCTGCCGTTGCTGCGGAGGTTCGACAGGCCGTGGGCGCGGCGCTGGTTGTTGAGCAGGCACAGCGTCGCCTTGCGCACCTTGCCCGCGTTTGCGGCCGACGGCATCGCGTCCGCGCCCGCGCAGGCGGCGTGGGCGGGGCCGGCCGTCGCCATGGCGGCGAGCAGGCCGGCGGCAGCCAGTGCGGTTCGGAGGCGAGGCATGGGGTGGTCATATCGCATCGGCTTGTGGACCACGGTGGTTGAGTGCGAATGTCTTCGCATGCCTGTCATCGAGGATCGCCTCGCTGCGCTTGGGCTGGCACTGCCCGCAGTGCCCACCGCTCCGCCGGGGGTCGAGTTCAACTTCGAGTTCGTCCGCGTGGTCGGTGACGTCGCCTACGTCTCCGGCCACGGGCCGACCGACGGATCCGCGCCGACGATCGTCGGCAAGGTCGGCGCCGAGGTGAGCGTCGAGCAGGCCTACGATGCGGCGCGCGCCACCGCGCTCTCGATGCTCGCCTCGCTCAAGCAGGAGCTCGGCGACCTCGACGAGGTGCAGGGCTGGATCAAGGCGCTCGGGCTCGTCAATTGCGCGCCGGGATTCAACGCCACGCCTGCGGTGATCAACGGCTTCAGCGATCTGATCGTGGAGCTGTGGGGCGACGCCGGCCGCCACGCCCGCTCGGCGATCGGCGCTGCGGAGCTGCCGTTCGACATGCCGGTGGAGATCGAGGCGATCGTGCAGCTGTGAGGAGCCGGTCCGGTCCCTACTCTTCCGGGTGACGGGGCGTGGCGCAGCCTGGTAGCGCGCCTGCTTTGGGAGCAGGAGGTCCTCGGTTCGAATCCGGGCGCCCCGATCTAACTGCGACCGCGCGCGGCGTGCGCGGGTAACGTCGAGGGCGAATGCCGCTCCGAAATCTGGTCATCGTCGCGCTGCTGATCTGCGCGTTCGCGGGAGTGATCACCGCGTTTGCCGACAAGGGCAAGGACGAGCCCGCGACTGCCGCCGCCGCAGCGAAGGCCGCGCCGGTGAAGAAGGCCTCCAAGCCGGCCGCAAAGCCCGCGTTCCACGGCAGGACTGTCTACGTGACGATGCGCGGGCTGGCATTCGCGCCGCGGACGATCCACCTGCGCATCGGCGACCGCGTCGTGTGGCGAAACCGCGACAACGTCGGCCACACCGTGACCACCCAGGAGGATCCCGCGGGCGTGAATCTCGTCGACCTGTCGTCGCCGACCATCAAGCCGGGCGCGGCGTACGCCTACGTGGCCCGCTACGCCGGCAATGCGCTCTACGTCTGCACGATCCACCCGACGACGATGAAGGGGCACATCGTCGTCTCGCGGCAGTCCTAGACTCGTCCCGGGCCCCGGTAGCTCAGCTGGATAGAGCAGCGGACTTCTAATCCGCAGGTCGCAGGTTCGAGTCCTGCCCGGGGCGCTCGGAAGTGCCTGCAAATCGCCACTCGTGCTGAAGGTCGTCGAACTCGCCGCGGGTCCCAAAAGGTCCCAAAGTTGGCGCGAATGGCCTTACCCAAACCTTGGGTCGACGTGGGTGTAGCCGTCCTCGTCGAGCCGGCAGTGCTGCGGTTGCTTAGGCGCTGGCGCGGGTACGCGGGCGGCGACGACCTTGTTTCCCGGGTGCGGACGGCGGTTTCCTAGTGGGAGCGGTGATGCGCCGCCGGGCCACGTTCCGTACGAGCGGGCGACTCGAGCGGCGGCGATTTCACGACCTGCGCCACACGTTCGGCAGCCTTGCGAGCAACAAGGACGCTTTCGTTCACGTCCGGCATTGGCTGGGCTAAGCCGCTAATCGAGACGACCGCGTGCTACCTGCACCACACGCCCCGAAGCGACGAGCCGCGGGTCCTCGCGGCGCCTTCGAGCCGACGGGCGTCGAGGGAAACGGCGTGCTCGAGTGGACGGCGCAGCATGCGGTTTGGCCCGGGGTCAAGATGACATCGCGCCATAGCGCGGGGCACGTCCGTTACGCTCGCGTTGGCGGAAGCAGTACTCCGTGGACCGGATTGCCGAGAGCTCGTCATCCGCGGCCTTGCGAGATCCCGCGGTGACTGAGATGGGCCTTCGGCTGCTCGCCGGTTCCGAGACTGCTTGTCGAGCGGCTGACGGTCCAGCAGCGCTCGCCGAGTGGTCCCTCGCGGCGTGTAGGTCGCGATCGAGCGGCGGGAGCGTCGGTCCAGCCGACAGTCGCCCTCGCCCGGCACCAGGGACCCGTCACATCAAAGCAGCGCAGTCGGAAGATCAACAGAGCGGCCAGGGGGCGCCGCAGCTTGGGCGGCGCCCCTGCGGTCGCGCGGTTACGCGGCCGGACGGCCTCATGAATGATGAGGCCGAACCGAGCCGGGTCGGCGTCGCCGTCGTCGCGGGGCACGAAGAAATACTCCGCACCCGCAGGCTCCAGGGTGACCAGCAACCGCGCCTCGTCGCCGCGCACGATGAAGCTGTGCGGGACGTTCTTGGGAAGTGCCGCGTAGGAGCCGGCCTCCACATCGATGCGCTGGTCGCCGACGATCGCGGTGATCGCGCCAGCGACGACGTAGAGGGCCTCGTATTCGCGCGTGTGGGTGTGGATCGGCGGCTCGCGCCTGGGCGCACGTGCAGCTCGACAGCGGACCAGTCGCCGCCGGACTGCTCGCCGACGAGCTTGAGCTCGGCGGTCGAGCCGCCGCCATGGGTCACGGTACGTCCGGCGCCGGGGCCGGTGAGCACAGGATGGTCGAGGGGCATGCCTTGTCTCCTTGGTGGTGGGGTCAGACGGGGACGGTCGTGGGCCGAACGCATGGCCGGCTGGAGGTCTGATTCGAAGCGGGTCAGCAGCGTGGCGAGCAGTCGCCGCGCCGATGGCGACGTAGACGACCAGCGCGAGGTGTGGTCGCTGAAGCCGAAGAAACGAACGGCGCGACGATCAGCGCGATGGTGGCGCCGATATCGGCGATGCCGTGCACAACGGGCGGTAGCACGCGGATGATGCCGCGCGACCAGTTGGTGCCGACCGCGAGGACGGTGGCGGCGCCGCCGAGGACCAGCATGATCACCTTGGCCGGTGTCGTCAGTGGTAGTGGAGCACGAGCGGTGCCACGATCAGCGCGGCGGCGAGGAGGTAATCGAGCATTCCGTGTACCGCTGGCGAGATGGGGCCGCGACGCAGGAAGCCAAGGGGCTCTGACATGCGCATCCTTTCGTTCGGTTGATGCGCCAACCAAGTAACCACGGGTCCGTGCTCGCTTGAACAGCAGCTGGCGATAACCCGATCGGCGCTGCCGATCACCGGCCGTATGTGGTCCCCGGTCTCGCGCAGTCGCAGCTCACCGTTGTGCGGACGCCCGCGCCCGCATCGTCCGGTACGTCGGACAAGCCTCAGGCTCGACACCGATCGCTCCTTCGACCAATTGCGCCACGACGACACCATCCGTTCGGAGCGCGTCCGCCAACGGGGGGATGAGGCGGCGACGTGATCAGTCGCGAGCATCACGGCGCGTTCGGCAACGACCGGTTCGGCAGGACGGCGGAGCGGGTGGCCCGCCTCTTCGGCACACCGCGGTACATCCTCGGCCAGACGATCGCCGTGATCTGCTGGATCGCGCTGAACGCGGTGGGCCTGTCGCTGCACTGGGACACCTACCCGTTCGTCCTGCTCAACCTCGCGTTCTCGACGCAGGCCGCGTATGCAGCGCCGCTGATCCTGCTGGCGCAGACACGGCAGGCGGATCGCGACAAGAACGCGGCCGGCTGAGTGCAGGTTTGCTCATGACCAGCTCCGCGATTGTCAAGAGGCCTCCCCCTGCTGGACGAGAACACCGCCTTGACCCGCGAGATTGAAAAGGCTCAGCACAGAGATTCGCACGCTCGTCGCCGCGATGGAGAAGGCATGAGAGCCAACACCCGCGGCTCAACTGACCAGGATGGCGTGCGCGAGTTCGCACTGGTCCTCACTCACCCGAAGCTGCGCGGCGCGACCGGAGCGTGGACGTCGCCGATCGCCCTCGTCTAGAAGAGGAGACCCCGTGTGAGACCACTACGACATGATCATCATCGGAACGGGCGCCGGCGGCGGAACGCTCGCGCACCGCCTTGAGCCCTCGGGCAAGCAGGTCCTGCTCCTGGAGCGCGGCGGTTATTTCCCTCGCGAGCCCGAGAACTGGGCTCCAAGGAGGTGTTCGCCGAGGGCCGCTACAACCACAAGAGACGCTGGCACGACAAGCACGGCAACGAGTTCCACCCGCATTCAGTACTATGTCGGCGGCAATACCAAGGTATACGGGGCGCCCTCTTTCGTTTTCGCGAGCGACTTCCACGAGGTCAAGCACTACGGCGGCACCTCTCCCTGCGTGGCCCATCTCCTATGCCGCCCTCGAGCCTTATTACGCCCAGGCCGAACGCCTCTATTTCGTCCACGGCGAAGGGCGGGAGGACCCCACGGAGCCGCCGCACGGGCCCCTTCCGCATCCCGCCGTGACCATGAGCCGCGCGTCGAGCAGCTCCACGACGCGCTCCTTACGCCCGGCCACCTGCCCGTTCCGCTGCCCCTCGGGATCGAGCTCAACGAGTCCTCTCCCGAGCAGGCCGCTGCGTGCGCTGCCACTCGTTCGATGGCTTCCCGTGCCCCATCCACGGCAAGGCGGACGCGCACGTCCTCTGCGTGCGCCCCCGCGCTGCAAGCAGCCGAACGTGACCCTCCTCACCCACGCCAGGGCCATGCGCCTCGAGACGGACGCGACCGGACGGCTGGTGAGCAGGGTGGACGTCGGCGCGAAGGAAAGTCGAGGAGAACTACAGCGGCGACGTCGTCGTCGTGTCGTGCGGCGCCGCGAACTCCGCCGCCCTCCTCCTGCGCTTGGCAAATGACAAGCACCCCACCGGCCTCGGCGAACTCGCTCCGGGCGTCGTCGGGCGCCACTACATGGCCACCTGAACGGCCGTGAGCGCGTCACCAGGAAGCGAAATCAGACCAGCTCCCAGAAGACGCTCGGCCCTGAACGATTACGACTTCGGCGCCGACGATTCTGACTTCCCGCTCGGACACATCCAGATGCTCGGCAAGTCAGACCGCAACATCCTGCACAGGGGGACGCGCCCCTGGTGCCGCCCGCTCGCCCTCGACTGCATGGCGAAGCCACGCGATCGACTTCTGGCTCACCACCGAAGATCTCCCCCACCCCCACAACCGGGTGACTCTCGACCGAGAAGGGGGCATCCACCTCGCGCTAAGACCTACCGAACAACACCGAGCCGCACAAGCGCCTGCTGACGAAAGCTCAAGGACCTGCTGCGGTCCGCTCAGCTGCCAGCAGACCAGCATCCCGCGTTGCTGTCAGAGCTCGGCAAGCGGATCCCCATCGCCGGCACCGCGCACCAGTGCGGGACGGTCCGCTTCGGCGCGGACCCTCGAGCTCGGCGCTCGACCTCGGACTGCAAAGCGCACGACGTCGACAACCTCTACGTCGTCGACACGAGCTTCTTCCCCTCCCCAGGGCGCTGAACCCGGCCCTGACGATCATAGCCAATGCGCTCCGCGTCGCCGACCACCTCCTCGCGCGGCTCGGCGCCGCATCCGCCGACCGCCGAGAGTCCACACGGGCGCCGGAGATCGAGAGCGCTCCGTGACAAACCGTGCCGGGCCCTTTATCCAGGGGAGCGGTTGCTGCCGGCGGCCCGCGCGGCGCTCGGTCAACCGGAGCAAGACGATGGTGGCCTCGTAGAGGGCGAAGAGAGGCAGTACCTCGAGCAGGGTGGTGACCGGGTCCGTGCCGGGCAGGAGCGCGCCGAGGGCGGTGATCGCAACGACGGCGTAGCGGCGGTGCCTGCGCAATGTGGCCGACTGAAGGATGCCCACGCGACCGAGGGCCAGCAGCAGGACGGGAATCTCGAACAACGCGCCGAGCGCGAGCATGGTCATCAGCTCGAAGCGGTAGCAATACGTACTCTTGTTGAAGCGGTAGAC
>CAWCEB010000101.1:0-9204 GCA_963794105.1 uncultured Actinomycetes bacterium
GCGACTCGTCGTGAATGCGCGGGCGGCTGCGCCGCTGAAGGTCGCCTTTCGTCGCCTGTTCCGGCTGCACTTCCCGATCCGGCACATGAGCTTCTCGGACTTCTACGGTCCTCGGTCTGGCCGCCCGCGCGATGGTGACGTCACGGCGTCGTTCGAGTGCCGTCAAGCCGTCCCGTCGCCCTGCACCGGCGGTACCGGCACCGGTTCATGGTCGATGCACGCCTATGGCCTTGCGGTCGACGTGAACCCGCGCGAGAACCCGTACGTCGGTTGCGGCCAGAGCCGCGACCCGAGGACCAGGCCGTACTTCGACCGCTCACGGCACCGGCCGTTGATGGTGACGCCCAAGGCCGTGGGGGCATTCGCCTCGGTCGGCTGGGGCTGGGGCGGTTCCTGGACCGGCAATACCAAGGACTACATGCATTTCTCGTCGACCGGCCACTGACCTCGTCGGGACATGGCCTCGCGAAACCCGGGTGCCCATGGCGGAAGGTACTGTCGGCGGATGCGACTGCTGGGCCGACTGCGGCGGGTCAACTACCTCACGGGGCAGCTCTTGACCGCGGAGGACCTCCAGCGCGACCAGGAGTACTTCCGCGACCGCCTTCGCCGCCACAATCGCGCGCTGCACGGCTGGGGTGTGGTCAGCGGGCTCGACGTCGACGCCGTGCAGGACGACGACGGGACGGTGACAGTTACCGTCGCGCCGGGCTACGCGCTCGGTCCCCAGGGCGATGAGATCGTCGTCGCCGAACAGGTGTCGCTGGCGCTGCCCGTGTCGGGGACGCACTGGGTCGTTGCAGCGCGCTACGACGAGCGCCTCGTCGAACCGCGTCCCGCCATCGGAGGCACGGGCGACCAGGGCGTCCGATTCGGGGCAACTGAAGAGACCTCGATGGTCGAGGTCCTCGCGGCCCTTCCCGACGACTCAGACAGCCCTTGGGTGACGCTGGCCGAGCTGCATCGGGCACGCGGCGGCGGCGTCCGGGTTGACCAGGGCGGACGTCGGCGCGCGAAAGCTCCCTGATCGCCACGGGGCACCGCGGGGAGGGGGAGACCAAAGCGTTCCGCCGTGATGGTGCTGGTCAGAGGTCCGAGTCTTCCCGGGCGCCCTGCGATCGACGTGCCGAAGCGACGCTGGCCGCGACGTTCACGATCTCGGTGAGTTCGTCTTCGGGGCGCCCGGGCGGGAGAACGAGCTGCACGCTGTCGACGCCGGCGGCGAACCAGCCGGCGATCTCCTCTCCGGCGTGATCGTAGGCCCCCAGGAGCGTGACCTCGCGTGCGAGGTCTTCGGCGACCGCCGGCAGCTCGGGCCGGCGATCCTGAGCGACCTCGATCACCGCGCCTACCGCGCCGGCCATGCCGAACCGCTCTGCGAGCATCCGCGGATAGATGGGTCCCATGCGGGTGGCGTATGTCGACAGCCACCACGCCGCGAGCCGCCGGGCGCTTCGCTCATCGGGCCCGAGGGCGACCGGGACGCCCACGGAGACCCGCGTCGGTGTGGGCGCCTTCGCTCGAGCCTCGCCTTCGTCCAGAAGGGCCCGTCCGTCCTGCGTGTGCGATCGTGCCCACAGGAACGGCACCCACGCGTCGGCCAGCTCACCGGCAAGCCGGATCGAGCCCGATGACAACGCCGCCAACCCGATCGGCACCGGCGCGTCGGGGACGACGCCCAGGCGCAGCGGCCGGGCGCCCGGCGCTGGGTCTGGGAGCCGATCGCCCTTCAGGAGCGCGCGCACCGCTGTCAACGTCTGGCGCAAGCGCAGGACGGGGCGGTCCCATTCCGTGCCGTGAAGGCCCTCGGTCAGCGGCGGGCTGCTGGCGCCGATGCCGAGCGAGAACCGACCTCCGGAGGCCCGCTGCAGGCCGGCCGCGCCGAGCGCGATGGTCGCCGGCGTACGTCCCCACGCCGAGATGACCGACGTACCGAGGCCGATGCGCGAGGTTCGCAGGGCGAGCTCCGCCAGCAGGATCATCGAATCGTAGGTCCACCCCTCGGCGACCTCCACGCGATCGAGACCCACATCGTCCGCCCGAGCCGCCAGACGCAAGATGACGTCGGTGCGCGTCTCGAATGGCGTGAACGCCACGCCGATGGGAAAGCGCTCAGAAGCCACGCGGGTGGCCCACAGCGACGAGGGCCACGGTCGTGGTGGCCAGCGCGGCGATCAGCCTGGGGATGGTGAACGGGCGCTTCATTCGCAGGATCTCCGGGTGGTTCTGGCGCTGCGTCCGTCAGCGCAGGAGCCGGTTGGCGGCGCGTCGGGTCGCATGCTTCGGAACCTTGCCCGAGCGGAGTTAATCGCTGCTTTGCCCCCGCTTTACGTCGGCGCGCGCGCTCGATTCGTCGGTCTCGCAGCCTCGCAAGCTCGGGATGTCGTGGATCGAGGCGTTGCGCTGGGCGGGGGACCTGAAGCGTCCGTGGCCCAGCGGCTATGGCCAGGGGCGCCCGTTCACCCGCCAGGAGGCGTGGGATTGCCTGAACGCCGCGATGGACGAGCGCGGCGAGGAACTGCGGATCATGGCCTACCGCGACTGGCGCCGGTCGAGGCTCGACCAAGAAGCCACGCACGGGGCGCCGACGGTGCTCCCGGGAGCCACCGTGATCGCGCAGCGATGAAAGGGCCAGCGCCGTCGCGAGCTAGGCGGTGAACCCGGGTGAACGGCGGCCCTTTCCGGGTCGCCGTTCGGTCATAGGGGGTTGCTTTTGGCCCTTCGGCCGTGGTACTGGTGGACAAGCCTGAAGTCGTACTTCGGCCAGTCCCACAGACGGAAGAAGAGGGGTCCAAGGATGGCTCGCCTTGAGCGCGCCGCCCCTGCCAGCGAGGGGCGGTATCGGTGATGCCCGGCGACTCGAATCGCCACCAGGTCGCCGTCGTCGGCGCGGGGCAGGCCGGCCTTGTCATCGGCTACTTCCTGCGCCAGCAGGGTCGCGACTTCGTGATCTTGGAGCGCGCCGATCAGGTCGCGACACAATGGCGCGAGCGCTGGGACTCGCTGAAGCTCTTCACACCGCGAAGCCGCGACAGCCTGCCGGGCATGCAGTTCCCGGGGGCGCCGGACGGCTATCCCAGCGGCGGCGAGGTCGTGGCCTATCTCGAGGCTTACGCGCAGGCGTTTGATCTCCCGATCAGGTTCGGCACGGATGTCCATGCGCTGCGCCAAGCCGGCGACGGCTTCGCCCTGCAGACCAGCAGCGGCGACGTCTTCGCCGAGCAGGTGGTGGTTGCGGCCGGGCCCTTCCAACGGCCACGCGTTCCCGACTTCGCCGCGTCGTTAGCGGACGAGGTCGTGCAGTTTCACAGCACGCGTTATCGCAACCCGTCGGACCTACCGGCCGGTCGCATGCTCGTTGTCGGCGGCGGCAACACCGGCTACCAGATCGCGCAGGAGCTGGCGGCCACGCGCGAGGTGCATCTCGCGGTCGGCGGGCGACAAATGCCACTGCCCCAGCGCTTGCTGGGGCGAGACCTGTTCTGGTGGCTGACCGCGACCGGCCTGATCAACAAGACGGTCGAGACCAGGCTTGGCAAGCGCGCCAAGGGTCGCGCCACCGACACGCTAGTCGGCTCAAGCCCGCGCAAGGCCAAGCGCCAGGGCATCACGATGCGCTCGCGTGCGACCGGCGCCTCCGGCCGCGCCGTCACATTCTCCGACGACAGCGACATCGAGGTGGACGGCGTGGTGTGGGCCACCGGCTTCACCAACGACTACTCGTGGATCGACGCGCCCATCACCGACCACGGCGGAAACGTCCTGCACCGCCGCGGTCAGACCAACATCCCCGGGCTCTACATGCTCGGCATGCCATGGCAGTACACGCGCGGCTCAGCGCTCCTGGGCTGGGTGCAAGACGACGCCCAGTTCATCGCGCAACGCGTCGCCGAGCACGCAGGCTCGGCCATCGCGCACAGCACAACGAATCGCACAGACGCCGCGGTCACCCAGCCGGTGACCACACGGCAAGGAGGTTGAGATGCAACCGGACGCCTCCGGCTCCGTCCAGGAGACCGGCACTTTCCCGACCGATCCGACAGGCCTGCAGGGGAGCCGGCCCACGCCGGTCATCGACCTGGCAGACGGTGAAGCATTCGAGATGAGCATCGAAGCGGTGGCGAAGCAGCTGGGCGACACGAGGATTCGGATGCTCGGCTACGGGGGCTCGATCCCGGGGCCGACCCTGCGCGTCCCCGAGGACGCCGAGATCCTGGTCAACGTCACCAACCGCGGCGACCTCGACGCAACCGTTCACTGGCACGGCCTGCGCCTGGACAACGCCTTTGACGGCACCCATGAGACGCAGAAGCCGATGGGCATCGGCGAGAGCTTCACGTACCGCGTGCACTGCCCCGATCCCGGGATCTACTGGTACCACCCGCACCTGCGTGAGGACTACGGCCAGGAGATGGGTCTCTACGGCAACCTGATCGTCACCCCTCAGGACGCCGACTACTGGGCCCCGGCGCATCGCGAGATGGCGATCACGCTCGACGACATCCTGCTCGAGGACGGCAAGGTCGCGTCGTTCCAGCGAGAGGAGACGAACTACGCCGCGATGGGGCGCTTCGGCAACGTCATGCTCGCGTCCGGCGAGGCCGAGCTGTCCTTCAGCGCGCAGCGCGGCGAGGTGGTGCGCGTCTACTTCACCAACACCGCCAACACGCGCGTGTTCAACGTCGCCTTCAGGGGCGCCCGCATGAAGCTCGTCGGTGGCGACAGCGGCCGCTGCGAGCGGGAAGCCTTCATCGACTCGGTGATCGTGGCGCCCTCGGAACGCGCGGTCGTCGATGTGCTCTTCGATGGTGCGGGCGATGTCGTGCTCGAGCATCGGACGCCGGAGACGACGTACCGCTTGGGCACGGTCGGCGTCGCGGGGGAGGTCGCCGATCCGGCGCCTGCAGCCGCCTTCGAGACCCTGCGCAGCAACCCTGAGTGGCGTGACCTACGCGCGCTGGCCCAGCGCTATCGCGACGAGCCGGCGGACAGGAGCATCGCGTTCGTGGCCGAGATGGAGTTCGAGGAGCCCGAGGGACCCGTCGTCTTCACCTGTCCGATGCACCCTGAGGTCGTCACCGAATCCGAAGGCAGCTGCCCCGAGTGCGGGATGAAGCTGATGCCGGTCGCGGCCCCTAAGAGCTACACCTGCCCGATGCATCCGCAGGTCGTCTCAGACGAGCCGGGGCGCTGCCCGGACTGCGGCATGAAGCTGATGCCGGCCAGCATGGTGCAGGCCCACGAAGGCGCGCAAGACCACGATCACGGTGAGCACGATCACCACGATCACGGCGCGGGTAATGGCCACGGCGACGACGCGCACGCCCACGACCACGCTCCCGGCGGGATCGAGTGGGAGGACGACATGGTCGAGGTCAACAAGACCACGACTCCTGCCAACACGCGCTGGAAGCTGATCGACCGTTCCACCGGCGACGAGAACCACGCCATCACGTGGCAGTTCCGTGTTGGGGACTGGGTGAAGATCGAACTGGTCAACGAGATGGATTCCGACCATCCGATGCACCATCCCTTCCATGTGCACGGCGCGGGTCGCTTCTTGGTCCTCGACCGCAACGACGTCCCCGACGACAACCTCATGTGGAAGGACACGGTCCTGATCACCACCGGCGAAGTCGTGAACATCCTGCTCGAGGTCACCAACCCCGGGCGCTGGATGGCTCACTGCCACATCGCTGAGCATCACGAGAGCGGGATGATGTTCAGCTTCGACGTGACGCCATGAGCGACGTCGCCGCCACCCCGCAGGACGCCGCCGCAGCGCGACCTTCGCTGCGGACGCACGTGACCGGGATGGTGGTCGGAGGCGCGCTCGGCTTGGTGGGCGTGATCGAAGCGGCGCTGCTGTCCAGGCAGGACGCCTTCATCTTTCTGGGCGTCCTGCTAGGTGGGATCGGATCTGTCTATCTAGGGTTTGCCATCGCCGATGGCCGAACGTCCGCGATTGCCGTTCAGATCGCGTCCGCGGTCGTGTTCGTCAACGTCGCGTTTGTGGGCGTGGCCCAAGAGTCAGCGGTGCTGCTCGGGCTCGGGTATCTCGGTCACGCCGCGTGGGACGCGGTGCATCACGAAGGCCACGGTCCGACGCGGGTACGCACCCGGTATCCGCCCTTTTGCGTCGTCGCCGACGTCGTCCTCGCCGCTCTTGTTCGGGGTCGTGACCTAGCCGCGATGCCGTCGACGGTGGTCAATGCGTTCGCGGTGCCGCCCATGCCCGACGAGCCGCGCACTGCCGGCACGAGAGCGCAATGACGGCAGCCGCCCGCTCAACGGCAGGTCGGCCAGGAGGACCGGACCAGCGTCAGCCACTCACATGGCGCGACGTGCGGGGCGACACGCGGCGACGCGCGGAGGAGCTGATCTACACGGAGTCCGAGGCCGTGGCGCTGCAGGCGTTGCGCATGGCCACCGGCGAGGTCGACGGCGACATGGAGCGCCACACCGTGCGCCAGTATCTGATTGCCGAGCGCCTCGCCGAGGCCCGCGGGATCGCGTACGACCGCGAGGTGCTGCTGTGCGCGTCGTTCCTGCACGACAGCGGCTTGTACGGGCCCGCCAGTAGCGGCGATGTCTACATCAAGGACTCCGCCCGCTACGCCCGGCGAACGCTTGAGCCGCTGGGGTGGCGTGAGGATCGGCTGCGAACCTGCATCGACGCGTGCGAGCAGCACCACGCGCTCACGTCGCGCTGGTGGATGCCCAACGAGGTCGAGCTTGTCCGGCGGTCGGATCTCGTCGAGGTGCTGCCCGAGCTGGTGCGCTTTGGCATCCCGCGGTCCTGGCTGAAGCGCGAGCTTTGGCAGGCGGTGCCGCGCGCCGGCTTCTGGCTTGCCACTCTCGCGCTTTTTCGGGCGCACTGGCGGCGGATGCTGCCGGGCATGTTCACGCCGCCGCCACCCGGACGGTCGTCCGTTGCGGGCTGACTCAGTTGCGCCAGTCGGAACGCTGGCCTGGGCAGAGCGCAGAGGCGGCATCCTCAGCCGACGCGAGCGCATCAGCCTGCTCGGCGACGCAGCTCGTCTGCAGATGCGGATCCTCCCGGCGCAGACACGAGCCCTGCTGGGCCGCTCGAGCCCCCGAGCTTTCAGCGTGGACCCGGACCGCCTGCGCGTTCCGGACACGCTGATCGCCCGGGAAGCCGAGGCCCTCTGCTCAGCGGTCTACACGCAGGCGCTGCTCCACCACTGTCTGCGCTGCTACGCCTGGGGGACGATCCTGGCTGAGCGAGATCGACGTGAACACGACCCCGAGCATGCAGTTCGGGGCTCGCATCGACCGCGCTCCCTACGACGACTGACCGGGGCTCTCATGGCCAAGACGCTGAAGCTTCGGATGTTCTGCCACCAATGCGTGTGGACCGCGCCCAGCTTCGGCGGTGATCGCCCGACGACGGGGTCGCGTCCTCGAGGAGCAGCATGAGCCCTGCCGAAGTCCGAACCGAGCAATCGATCACGCCAGCTCCGCCGGCGGATGCGACGCGTATGACGCCCAAGGCGCTGTGGACGTTGGCCATCACGTCGGTCGCGGTCTTCATGGTCACGCTGGACAACCTCGTCGTCACGACGGCGATCCCGGTTATCCGCGAGGACCTGCACGCGAGCCTCAGCGGCCTTCAGTGGACGGTCAACGCGTACACGCTGACGTTCGCCGTGCTGCTGTTGACCGGCGCGGCGCTCGGTGACCGCTTCGGCCGCCGGCGGATGCTGGCGGTCGGCGTCGCGATCTTCACGGCGGCGTCGGCTGCGGCGGCTCTGGCGCCGTCGATCCTTGCGCTCGATATCGCCCGTGCACTCCAGGGGGTGGGCGGTGCAATCGTGATGCCGTTGACGCTGACAGTCCTGTCTGCGGCGGTTCCCGCCAGCCGGCGTGGGTTGGCGCTCGGGATCTGGGGCGGAATCAGCGGGCTTGCTGTGGCCTTCGGACCGCTGGTCGGCGGCGCGGTCGTCACCGGGATCTCATGGCACTGGATCTTCTGGCTCAACGTCCCAATCGGCCTCGTCCTGGTGCCACTCATCCTGCTGCGCCTCGACGAGTCGCGCGGCCCGGTTGCCACGTTCGACCTTCGCGGCCTGGCGCTAGCTAGCGTGGGCCTGGTCGGGATCGTCTGGGGGCTGGTGCGCGCGAACGAGGTTGGCTGGACGTCCCCGCGGATCATCGGCGCGTTCATCGTCGGAAGCGCGCTGCTGGCGGCCTTCGTCGCGTGGGAGCTGCATACCGAGCATCCGATGCTCCCGATGCGATTTTTCGCCAACCGGACGTTCGCGCTGGCCAATGTGTCGAGCTTGTTCATGTTCTTCGGGATGTTCGGGTCGATCTTCTTCATCGCGCAGTTCTTCCAAACCGTGCAGGGCCTGTCGCCGTTTCAGTCTGGGCTACGGATCCTGCCGTGGACGGCGATGCCGATGTTCGTGGCACCGGTCGCCGGCGCGCTCTCTGACCGCATCGGCGGCCATCGCCTGATGGGCACCGGTCTGTCGCTACAGGCGGCCGGCCTTGCGTGGATCGCCGCCGTGTCGACGCCGACCACGCCATACATCGACCTCGTAGGCCCGTTCGCGCTTTCGGGACTGGGCATGGCGTTGTTCTTCGCTCCGGTCGCGAACGTCGTCCTGTCCTCCGTGCGTCCCGAGGAGGAAGGCCAAGCGTCTGGGGCCAACAACGCGATCCGCGAACTCGGTGGTGTGTTCGGCGTCGCAGTCCTGTCGGCCGTGTTCGCCGCCAAGGGCGGTTACGGCTCCGGCCAGCAGTTCGTCGACGGCATGAACGCCGCGGTGTTCATCGGCGCCGCCCTTGTTGCAGTGGGTGCTGTCGCGGCGTTCGCGATCAAGAGCGCGCCCCGGACCGCACCGGTCAAGATCAGCGACGAGGATGCGTTCGCGATGGCGTGCTCTTGTGTTTCCTGCTGGTGCGCAGAGCGACCTGAGACCGTCCAGCCGGACGACGCGCTGCTGCCGCGAGTTCCGGTGCTGGCAGGCAGCTCGTCCTGACGCCCGCTACGACCAACTGATCCATCACCTGGACGCCGGGCGCAGCCTGGGTGACAGCCGCGGGCGGACCGCGATCCGCGCCGTCGTCGGCATTCGCGGCAGCTACCTGCGGCGCGACGGAGGAGTCCGGGACGCGGCTTGGGTAAGCCAGGTATTTCCCGGACTGGGAGGCATACCTCCTCCCGGTGTCACCTCG
>CAWCEB010000102.1:0-45436 GCA_963794105.1 uncultured Actinomycetes bacterium
GGATTTGAACGAATCCTTTCCGGCCGGCGTGGGTCACGCTGCACGGCTCACTTCAATCAGCCGGTCGGCGTAGCCTCGTCCCTCGCCATGCGCTCGGCGAGCGCCGTGCGGACCTGCTGCGCGACCCCCGGCATCTCGCGCTCGATCGTCGCGAGCCGCCCGGCGCTCAGCACGATCATGCGCACCGGCGTCGTGGAGGTCACGGTTGCCGTCCTGCGCTCGCTGCCGGCGAGCAGGCCGATCTCGCCGAAGAAGTCACCTGCCCCGAGCTGGCTGATTCGCCGCCCGTCGATCGTCACGTCGGCGGTGCCGGACTCGATCACGAACAGGTCCCAGGCGCAGTGGCTTTCGCGGGACGATCTCCTTGCCCTCGTCGACGTCGAGCGTCTCGGCGAGCAGGGCGACACTCTCGAGCGCCCGCTTGTCGAGCCCCTCGAACAGCGGCGCGAGCCGCACCTCGCGTGCGTCCATGACGTTTCCTCCTCGTGTCGACCGGGTCCGTCGATCGTAAGGGTGCCATCAAGTCCGGCGCAAGCGGGCTAAAAAGAAAAAAAAAAAAAAAAAAAAAAAAAAAAAAAAAAAAAAAAAACGCTCCCGACGAACCGGTCTGCGCGGTTGCGTTGAGCGTGTTGACCGCCCGAAGCGATCGCTGCGGCGGTAGAAGTTGACTGCGACGAGGTTCGGGATGTGGTGGCGGATGCGACGGCATCCCGCAGGCGGTGCAGCAGCGGCCCATACGGTTGACGGTGGTCGGCGTGCGACGGCAGGGGGAGCGGGTCGGTCGAGATCCAGTGGTTGACGAGGAAGAGCGGCGCATCGTCCGGCCCGCGGTTCGGTGCGCAGCTCGCCGCGGTCTTCGAGGGGTCCGTCAGCTGTGCGGTCTTGGTGAACTTGAACGGCGTCTCTTCAGTGATCGCCTCGTAGGCCAGGTGGTACCAGGGCGCGGCGCCGGCGTGGTTCTCGGCCAGGACGACGAGACGCTGGTTCGTGTCGATCATGTGGCGCAGCGTCGGCCACGAGCCCGCTGTCGTCGGGCCGCGGTACACCAGCTTGTCGAGCCCGGGCACGCCAACGGCGCGGGACGAAATCCTCGGGCGTGACGTAGTCCTGGTCGATGATGACGATGACCTCGCCCGGGTTGGCGATCAGGAAGTCGTGCAGGTCCTGCAGTACCTGCTCGAGCGGCGTGCCGCCAAGCTCGCAGAACGAGTGGCAAGGTACATGCCGCGCTTGCCCTTGCCCGAGAACCCGAGGCGCTCGCGTGGTGCGCAGCGCCGCGTCGACCGCGCTCGGGCTGACCCCGTCGCGCTGCGCCTCGTCGAGCAGCCGCGAGCCGTCGTGACGTCGGTGCGCAACCGCCCATTCGACAGGAGGTCGGCGTAGTGCGTGTCGATGAGCAGCCCGCGGATCCCTTCGTGCAGCTGATCGGCGATCGACCGGCCTGCTCCAGCGGAGTACCAACCGGGCAGCGGGAGGACATCGCATTGTGCGTGGCGGGCAGCGCGACCTCGTCCAGCGGGCGGCCGCAGAGCTCGGCGCTGCCGTTGCACAGACCCGCGGCCGGCGCGGCGGTCGTCGTTCCGCCGCGCCCACGAATGCTCCGGCGCTCGCCGCGATCAACAGGGCGGCGACGACGCCCGCGATCAGCGTCCGGCGCCGGCGCGTCCGGCCTGCGCACATCGCCGCTCCCCGGTCCTCCCCCTCCGGGCGCGGCTGGTAGACGAGCCACAGGAGCGCGCTGACGCCCACATAGATGAGGTACAGCCCGACCGCCGTGAACAGCAGCCGCAGGACGGCATCGCGGTCGACGATGAAGAGCACGCCGACCGCGATCAGCGCGGCCGCGCGCACCGCTCGCTTCGCTGGGCTCGCCGGCTCGGTCCGGACCCAGTCCGCGGCGCGGCGCAGCGGGGCGTCGATGTTGATCGGCCGGATCAGGGAAGCAGCGGCGGCGGCCACCACCGCGCCCGCTCCCGCCACGATCCATGCCGCGGTGTGCAGGTCCTGCAGGAACGCGTCCCATACCGCCCGGACGGCGTCGCGTTCCTCGGGTCCCTGCGCGTGATCGACGACCGCGGAACGAACGATGCCAGGGCGACGACGAGCACCATGCCGGCGATCGCCGCGCCCACCCCAGCCGCACGAAGGCGCGGCGCCGATCGGCGGCCAGCAGCACCGCGCCGTCGCCGACGCCCCGGCAAGCACGAGGAGCAGCAACGCCAGCACGTGATGGTGCGCGCAGCGCGGACGGCTGTGGCGCTGGCGCCGCCGATGTCGCCGGTCACGAGGTGGACTCGGCGGTCGCCCGGACCTGCTTGCGCGGTGCCCGGCGCCACCACTTCGAGCCCGGCGGCGACGATCGTGCCGATATCCGCCACGGTCAGCGTCAGCGTGTTCTGGTCACGGCCGAACAGCGCGCGATGCATGTCGCGCACGCCGGCGCCGAACACGCCCGTGAACGCCCTGCCACCGACGACCGACGACACGACGGACTCGATGATCGGGCGCGCCGCGAGCAGGTCGCTCTTGTGCTCGAGGATGATCTGGTCGGTGATCCGCTGCGCCGCGAGCGACCGCACGCTGTCCGATCGCAGCGCCGCCGTGGCCCTGTTGGCGAACTGGTCGGAGTCGACCGCCGCGCGCCGCACGTAGCCGACGAGCAGGGCGAGGACGATCGAGATCGATGCCACCACCACAAGCGCCCAGCTGAGTGCGGCACGGACGCGCGGTGGACGGACGATCGGTGCCATGAGCCCTGTGGCCAACCGTTTCACAAACCGCGTCAGGCTGAGGGACTTGCGAAGCGGCTGAAGGGACTCGAACCCTCGACCTTCTGCATGGCAAGCAGACGCTCTAGCCAACTGAGCTACAGCCGCGAGAGCGGCCAGTATAGAAGGTGGGGCAGAGCGTTATGGTCGCCCCATGGCAGCGACCCAGGCGGACATCGAGGCGGTTCGCGAGGCCTATGCCGAGTTCAACACGCGCTTCCAGCAGATCAGAACGGGCGACCTCACGGGGTTCGAGGACTACTGCGCCACGGACCTGGTGTTGGTCGCCGTCGACGGCTGGCCGGTGCGGCGGCCGCTACGAGGGGCTCGATGGCTACCGGCGCTGGGTCCAGGAGGTGTACGGCGGCACCGCGGAGAATCGCTTCGAGGAGATCGAGGTGCGGATCGTCGGCGAGTACGTGGTCGCGACGATGCTCTCGCGCGGCCGGGCGGACGACGACCCGGTCGAGCTGGAGGCGCCGGTCGGCACGGTGCACGAGATGCGCGACGGCCTGATCGCGAGGGCCTGGGTGTATCTCGGCCATGAGCGCGCGCTGCAGGCCGCGGTCGACGGGCCGCCCGCGTAGCTCAACCCCGCGCGCCGGCGCGTCGATGCAGGGGGCGTGGATGGCACGCCCAGGCCTCCGGTCCGCGTCGTCGCGCCCCTGATCGCGGGCGTGCTGCTGCTCGCCGTGCTGGGCGTTCGCAGTCACGTGCGCCGCACGGAGGTGGAGCACCGCGCGGCTGACGTTGCCGCAGCGATCGCCGGCCACGACGTTCGCGTGCAGCTGCCCCGGCGTGATCCGAAGGCACCTGTTCTACGAGATCACCGAGGGCCGCGTGCGGTTCTCGGCCGAGGGCGTGCCGGCCCGCGAGACGAAGCTGAGCGCCGATGCCTGCGACGGGCTGCGGCGCGTTCTGGACGAGGGTTCGTCGCTCGATCTGCAGTGCCTCTACTGGCAGTGCTCGGCCGACGACACGCGCGCGGCCATGGGGCTCATCGTGCTGACCCACGAGGCGGTGCACATGCGCGGCGTCATGGACGAGGGTCTGACCGAGTGCGAGGCCGAGCAGCGCGTGGAGACGACCGCGCTGAAGCTCGGGCTCACGCCCGAGTCGGCGAGGTCCGTGGCGCACTGGGCGCGGACCGACTACGCCGAGCTGCTGCCCGAGCAGTACCGGGCGTGCGCGGATTCGAACGCCGCGTAGGCCGTCTCCCCGAACAGCCAGAAGCGAGCCTCCTCGACGCGCGGGTGCCGCTCGAGTGCTTCGTTCGTCGCCTGGATCGCGACGGCGGCGGCCTCGTCGAGCGGGTAGCCGTAGACGCCGGTCGAGATCGCGGGGAACGCGACGCGTGCGCACCCGTGCGCGTCGGCGAGCTCGATCGCGCGCCGGTGGCAGGACGCCAGCAGCTCGGGCTCGCCCTCGCCGCCACCCCGCCACACGGGCCCGACGGCGTGGATCACGTGCTTGACCGGCAGCCGACCCGCGCCGGTGATCTTCGCGTCGCCCGTCTCACAGCCGCCGAGCGCCCGGCACTCCTCGAGCAGTTCGCGGCCCCGCGGCGCGATGGATCGCGCCGTCGACGCCACCGCCCCCGAGCAGGCTCGAGTTGGCGGCGTTGACGATCGCGTCGGCATCAGCGTCGCTCGTGATGTCGCCCTGATGCAGCGTGATGCGACTCATCGGCCCAGACTGTATGCCGGGCCGACGTACGCGGGCATGCGGGGGCGCCGGCGAACCGGCGCCACCGCGGCACCATGCTCCTCCCGCCTAAGAAGCGGACGCAGCTTGGTCGTGCTTGAGCTTCGCGGCGCCCGAGACGCAGATGCTGAACGCCGAGCGGTCGGCGCCGGCAGCCTTCTTCTTGCTCTCGGTCTTGCACGCGCTCTTCGCGCCGGCCTGGTCGTGAGCGACCTTGGCCATCGCCGTCACGCACTTGCTGAAGGGCGTGCCGGGCGTGCCCGCGACGTGCTTCTTGCTCTCGCCCTGGCAGTACCTGCCGTAGGCCTTGGCCTTCGCAGGAAGGCTCGCCTTCGGACCGGGGGTGTTCGTCTGCTGGTGAGCCGTGCCCTGGTTGGCCGGCGGCGTGCCCGCGCCGTCGTGGGCATGGTCGTTGACCGCGAGCGCCGGCGATGCGCTGAGCGCAAGTGCGCCGACGATCGGGGCGAGTGTCTTGAGGCTCATCGCTTCTCTCGTTCGATGATGGACGTCCAACGCTCTAACGCGAGACCGGCCGACAGGTTGGCAGGCGGGCGAGAGGCGCCGACCGGAATCGAGCTGGCGGGGTCTCCTGCTCGCTTGACTTCGCCTGAGCCGATTTGGGCTCGCTCAAATGTGCACTACCTCACGGCCTCGGCTGCCCACGCGCCGCCGGGGCCGTCGCACGTGCGCTTCGGACGAAGAGCACCACTTCCGCTTGTCGCCCCGAGCGAGCGTCTATTGGGCGACAGAGGTTGCGCTCGCTTCTCGCGCGAAGGAGCAGCCAATTGGTCGTCTTGCTGACCGCATGCAGCCGGTCGCGACTGACGATCACGGGCCGGCGCATGGGAACGTCCCCCGAGGGCCACCCGGGGCGGCGGGAGGATTGGCTCCGCGCACACATTGCTTGAGAACTCACACGAGCGCGATACTGGGACCTGCACTGGCTGACTCGTCCACCGAGAATCGGCACAAGCCCGAAGAACCGCAGCTGCCGTCGGGAACGGTCACCTTTCTCTTCACCGATATCGAGGGGTCGACGTACCTCTTTCGGCAACTCGAGGGCGCCTACCCACCGCTGCTCGCGGCTCATTTCGAGATCGTCTGCTCGGCGATTGCCAGCAGCGGCGGTGTCGTCGTGAAGACGGAGGGCGATGCGGTGTTCGCCGCCTTCCAATCTGCCTCGGATGCCTTGGCCGCGTGCCGACAAGCGCAGCGGGACCTAACCGAGCACGCGTGGCCGGAGGAGGCGCCTATACGAGTTCGAATGGGCCTCCACAGTGGTCCGGCCATTCCGTCGGGCAGCGACTACGTTGCGTTCGCCGTGCATCAGGCGGCGCGCGTCGTCGCTGCCGCCCACGGCGGCCAGGTCTTGGTCTCCTCCGCGACCCGTGCGCTCCTACCCGACGATGTCCCGCTCACCGCGCTTGGCCGCTTTAGGCTGCGCGATTTCGACGAGCCGGAAGCCCTCTATGAGCTCGCCGGGAGCGAGAGTTTTCCGGCTCCCCGAGCACTGCCGGCCGCCACCCACAACTTCCCCCTCTCACGCACGAGCTTTGTCGGTCGCGAGCGTGAGTTGGGAGAGCTGCGGGGGATGCTGGTGAGATCACGACTGGTGACGGTGACGGGTCCCGGCGGCACCGGCAAGACACGTCTCGCGCTGCAGGCCGCGGCCGATGCGGCAGAGCACTTCCCGGACGGGCTCTGGTGGATCCCGCTCGCCTCGTTACGCGATCCGGCGCTTGCGATCTCCGCCATTGCGCACGTGCTGGGGGTACGAGCGATGCCCGGCCGGTCGCTTGCCGAGACTGTGACCGATGCCCTTGTGGGCAGCCGATCACTGCTCCTGCTCGACAACGCCGAACATCTGTTGCCGGCCGTTGCGACGGAAATCTCAGTGCTACGAACGGCGGACGGGCCAACGCTGCTCGTCACAAGCCGCGAGCGGCTGCAACTGCAGGGAGAGGAGATCTACGACGTGCCCGCGCTCGCCGAGCCCGACGGCGTCGCGTTGTTCCTCGCCCGGGCGAGTGCATTGAATCGGTCGTTCACGCCCACCGCCGTCGTGGCCGAGCTTTGCGATCGGCTCGACGAGCTACCGCTGGCGATCGAGCTCGCGGCTGCCCGCACGCGTCTGTTCTCACCCGCGCAGCTACTTGAACGGCTCGGCGAGCGTCTCGACCTTCTGAAGGGCGGCCGAGATGCCGACCCGCGCCAGCGTACGTTGCGGGCGACGATCGAGTGGTCACACGATCTGCTTGCCCCCGACGAGCAGGCGCTCTTTCGGCGGCTCGCGGTCTTCGCCGGCGGCTGTACATATGCCGCCGCCGAGGCGGTTTGCGGTGCCCACCCTGACACGCTTCAGTCCCTTGTCGATAAGAGCCTGATTCGGCTGCGGGACGATCTGGGCGACGAGCTGCGCTTTTCGACGCTTGAGACGATCCGCGAATACGCCGCGCAGCGGTTGGCGCGGTCCGGCAAGGCCGAGGAGGTGGGAGAGGCCCATGCAGCCTGGTATGCAGCGCTTGCCGCCCGGCTAGTGTGGCCGGCTCGCTTCGGCGAAGCGGGGGCAATCGAGGCGCTCGACGCCGACCTTGCCAACGTCCGGGTTGCGCTCGCGAATGCGGTTGCGCGCCATGACGTCGGCGTCGCAGGCGACTGTCTCTTCGGCCTCTGGTACCACTGGCTGACGCACGGGTTGGGCCGCGAAGCGAAGGACTCCGTGCAGGCCTGGCTCACGCTCGACCGCAGCGCGCTGACGCCGCTCGAACGGATGCCCGGTCTCCTCGCCTGCGGGGAGGTGCTTCGCTACACGGGCGACCTCCAGAGGGCGACCGAGGTCAAGCACGAGCAGCTGGCGATCGCCCGGGCTCATCCGGCCGAGGTCGTGCATGGGCGAGAGTTGTTCCACATCGTTGCGGCCACCCTCAGCGACCTCGCGCAGATGGAGCTTGCGGCTGGCAACCTCCCCGCGGCGCGCGCGTCGGCCGAGGAGGCGCTCGCGATCCGTCGCGAGCGGGGGGAGGCGTTCGGAATCGGCCATGCGCTTGTCGTTCGCGGAAGGATTGCGCTCGTTGAATGTGATCTCCAACGCGCCCGCACGTGCTTCGCGGAAGGTGTGGAGGCGCTCCGGGACTCGCCTGACGACCACGAGGAAGCCACTCTGCTTCTCGCGGAGTGCGAGCTCCTCCTCGGCGACGCAAAGGCTTCGGCGCGCAGGCTAGGCGCCTGCGTCGACCGGTTGCGCGAGGTCGAGAATGTGAACGTCATCGCGGACGCAGCGCGTGTGGCAGGCATGCTTGCGCTTGAGCGCGGCGATCCCGAAACCGGCGCCGAGCTCACAGGGGCGTTCGCTGCAATCCTCGAGAACGCCGGAGTTGCACTCTCGCATGACGCGCACTGGCAGCGCTCGTACGAGACCATGACGCAGAGTCTGCGGGCGCGCCTCACTGCTGACGCCTTGGGCCGCGCACGCAACCGGGGAGCGGACCTAAGTGAAGAAGAAGTGCTGGAACTTGTGGCCGCCCTCGCAAGCGGAACAACCCCCTCCTAGGAGACGGGAGCGGGTTCGCGCTCCCGAAAGGCGGCAGCGCGACAACGGGCAGCGGCCTCGCACCTGCTCCAGGGAACTTCCGCCTTCGCGTGAAGGGAGGCGTCTCCTCCCTCGCGTCCGTCGCGCTCGCTCCGGACGAGAAGCGCTAGTCCGTCCTGCCTAGCACCCGCTATAGGGGGACAGGGCAGGACGGACCGGTCCTTTCCATGCAGAGCGCCAGCGTCCGCTTCGGACGAAAGCAGGTGACCGAGCGCGACGTTCTGCTTGCCATTGGACATCGGTAGGGACGCGCCGCAGGGCTTCGGGCCGCCTGCCTGCGGGCGTTACTGGTTTGCGCCCGAGTCGGTGGTTCGCTCCCGCACCGGTCCACCATGCCAGTCGAGGCACAAGGCGGTCGCGTCGTCGTTGAGTGCACCGTTCGTCGCTTGCAGGATTGCCTGGATGATGTGTTGCACGGCTTCGCGCGGGTGCATTTCCGCGCTGTCGGCGAGCATCGTTGCGATGTCGACGTCGCTGGTGTTGCGCTCGATGATGCCGTCGGTGAAGAACATCAGGCGGTCGCCCGGCTCCAATGCCAGGCGCTGGACCCGGTAGTCGTGTCCGGGCACGGTCCCGAATGGCGGGTCGGCCTGAAGGCTCACAGGCTCGACATGCCCTTTGCGCAGTCGCAGCGGAAGTGGATGACCGGCGTTGACGATGTCCGCGGTGCCCGCGCGCAGGTCGATCCGCACGAGCTGGCCGGTCACGAACCCGTTGTCGCGAGCGTTGGCGGCGAGCTCGCCGCTGGCGCGGCGAGCCTGCTCTCCGAGGGGGAGGCCGGCACGCCGCGCGTTGCGAAGTGCCCCGACGAGAACAGTGGCGAGCATGGCGGCGTTGACCTCGTGGCCCATCGCGTCGGTCATCGACAGATGCAGTGTGTTGCGCTCCGTGGCGTAGTCGAAGGTGTCGCCGCCGACATCGCCAGCGGGTTCCAGCCAGCCCGCGAGCGTGAATTGCCCGGCCTCGCATGTGTATGCGGCCGGCAGCAGACGATGCTGAATCTCTGCGGCCAGCGAAAGCGGAACCGAGCGCTGACCCCACTCGAACAGGTCGGTGAACCGGCGGTTGGCAATGACGACGTAGGCGAGGGCGTGCGCGCCGAGCGCGACATCCGCCACGGTCTGCTCGTCTGGGGCGTCGCTCAGGCTGAGTTCGAGCACGCCGATGGCTTCCCCACGATTGGTCACCGGCGCGAACACGCGGTTGTCGCCCGCGCCGAGTTCGACCCCGACCGTCTGCGTGGCCAGCGCGCGGCCGTGCGGGCTGCCCTCCAACGGCACTCGCTCGGCGGTCTCGCGGCCCTGGGCACGCGTAGCGCCCCCACTGCCGGCGTGGCCGAGGCGGATAAGCGCTCGCCCACTGAAGTCTGCGATGAGAAACGAGACCTCGCGCGCACCCAGCGCCTCCCCGAGGTGCTGACCGAGCACATCGGCGGCGGCGAACGGCGGCGCGTCCTCAACCGCCTCCAACAGCTCCGCGAGATCCAGCCGTCCCGACGAGTTCTGGGCCATCAGAGCAGCCTACGGACGATGCGGCGCAAGAACGACACGCACGGAGGCGCGAGGCCAGGTCCACTTGGGCGTCCCCGCGCCTTCTCAGCGTGGTCGAGCGACCAGCGCAAACGATCAGGGGAGTTCGTCCAGGCCGCCTCACGTACCGCGCAATCCATGCAAAGCGACGTGCGCTTCGGAGGAAAAGCAGGGTGCGCGACCAGGCGCTCTTAGACGAAGAGCGATTGCCCGCGTGTTCCAACTCGGCGCTGCGAGGTAGTGTCACGTGAGTCGATCTTGGAGGTCTCTGATGGAAGCCGCCATGCAGCCCGCGACGCTGGTTCCGGTAGCCACAGGAGTCCGGCTGAACGTGAGTCAGAGCGGCACGGGCGAGCCGCTTGTGCTCATCATGGGCACGAGCGGCTCACTCGGTTTCTGGGAGCCGCTCATCGCGCCCTTCGCCGAGGTCCACCACGTCATCGCCTTCGACAACCGAGGGCTCGGCCAATCCGAGCGCGGCCAAGGGCCGATCACGATGGCTTCAATGGCCGCCGACACGGCGGGCTTGCTCGACGCACTCGAGATCGAGCGTGCACACGTGCTCGGCTGGTCGCTCGGCAGCGCCGTGGCTCAGGAGCTCGCACTCGCCCATCCCGAGCGTGTCGGAGCACTGGTCCTGTACGGGACATGGGGGCGCGTTGACGGCTTCCAGCGGGCGATGCTGACCGCCCTACGCCACCCATGGGAGACCGGCGACATGGAGGCGGCGCTTGCGGCCCTCGGTCTCGCCTTCTCGCCCGAGCTCCTCAACAGCCCGGATTTCGCATCGACGCTCGAAGACTTTCTGCCGCTGTTCCCGCAGACCGAGGCCCAGATCCGCGTCGCGGTCGAGCAATGGGATGCCGACGAGGCGCACGACACCCTCGATCGCCTGCCCGCGATCAGCGCCCCGACGCTGGTCATCGCCGGCGAGCAGGATCTCATCACCCCGCCGTCGCAATGTCGCGCGGTCGCCGAGCTGATCCCGGGCGCACGCTTTGAACTGTTGACCGGCCCGGGCTCGAGCCACGCCCTGATGATGGAGCGAGCGGAGGAGTTCATCGCCATGGTCCTGGACTTCCTGCAGAAGCGTCCGCTGCACTAAGAAACGCAAACAGAGCGCCCCCGGGGGGACCCCCGAGTTCCCGGAGCAACCTCACCCAGCCTGTCGCTTTCCATGCAAAGCGCACGGTCGGGCCGGAACGTGCGCTGGAGGTGCGGCCGGAGGTGTGGAACGCCGTGCAAACGAGCAAACCCCCGCGCTAGCAGGGGCTTGTTCAAAGGCGCCGACCAGAATCGAACTGGTGTACACGGCTTTGCAGGCCGCTGCGTAGCCACTCCGCCACGGCGCCGGGGTGGGCGGCGAAGGGTACAAGCAGTCGATGCGGCTTCCGACCGCCGGTCCTTGTAACGAAGTGTCACAAGCTTGTTACAATCTAGGGACGAGCCAGTCGTACGGTTCGTTCCGCGACGGTTCCCGCACCTGGCGGGGCCGCATTCGAAAGCAGGAGGCCATGATGGCGCGATTCCACCTGCGCACGCTTCGGCGAGCGCTGACACAGCACAACCACACCAACGACCCTGTGCACTTCCACAACGGGCCCCAGGGCCAGCCGGCGGCGTGCTTCGACAGCTCGTGCAGCCGTCCGCGGCTCGAGGTCCGCTAGCGGCCGTGATCGTTCGCTAGGCTTGCGCCTCCCAGGGCGATTAGCTCAGCTGGGAGAGCGCCTGCTCGACAAGCAGGAGGTCACTGGTTCGAGCCCAGTATCGCCCATCCAGCCCCGGCCCTCGCGCAGCCCCGCACGGGCGCGCAAACCGCGTGTCCATCGGAGCTCTGCGGGGCGCGCGAGCCGGTGCGAGGGGCGAGTGGGACGCAAAGTGGGACGCAGGCGGGCGCGGAGCGAGAGGCCGGGGGGCTGGACGTCCGGCCGCGCCTTCATCGTCCGCGGGTCGTGACCCGCCCCCGCAAGATCCACGTCGCGTCCCAGACCTACCGCGCAACTGGGCGCTGGACGGGCGCGTGTTCTGCACCGACCTGGCGCGCGGGACGGCCGAGCCGCGCCGCGTCGAGAAGGTCGGGTTCCGGCACCGCTGGTGGGGCCGCGACGGCAGGCTGACCGCCGAGGTCGAGAGGATCCTCAGCTCGGTCGAGTCCGCCGCGACGCCGCTGCTGCGCGACCCGGACTCCTCGAACTTCGCTTCGGGAACCCGGAACACCTTCCGCGCCCGGTTGCGGGGGACGCGGTCGCCGCCGTCGATCGCGTTACCGGCTGTAACGCGATTGCCCGGGCTGGTATGCGGCTGGTCGCCGGTCGATCCGAGCAGCTCGCCGTAGCGCCGCTCGGCGCGCAGCCTCACGACCTGCCACGCGCGCTCGCGCTTCTTGCCCAGCCGCGCCCGCCGAGAAACCGCGCCCCGCGCCCGCCTAGGCGACGACGCCGCGTTCGCGGCGCTGGCCGGGGTCGCGCGGGAGGCGGGCTCGAGCGCGTTCGTCGCGCTGGACCTCGTCTCCGACCTTCCGTAGCACGCGGCCGCCAGGGAGCGGGACAGGCTGGCGACGCTTGACCCGGTCTCTCCGCGACTCTAAGTTTGAACGGGGCCTCTGCCAACTATTTGGAGGTAGCAATGCACAGGAAGTCATTGCTCGCGGTAGTCGTCTGTATTTCGGGTCTGGGCGCCGCACCGGCTTTCGCGGGTGAGATAACGGGCCCTCCGGGCACTCCTCACGAATTCGGTTCCGCTACGGGCAAACCGACCGGGGCGGTCCTGAATGCCAACTCGGGCTGCGCGTTCAACGGACTGAATGACATGAACCAGGGTCAGCTTGACTTGATCGTCCAGAACTACGGCGCGAACAAGAAGCTGGGCCTCGATCCCGCCGTCTACGGGTTCCCGGGCACCGGCTGCAACCCGACGCGGGCCGACTGACTCCGACGAGAGAGCATTTCGCCGCCATCGCCCCGTGTATGGGTGGCGACTGACGGCCCCTCCGGAGCCCCCGATGAAACTCGGGGGCTTCGTCGTCTTGGCGAGGTCATGCGTGACGCAGATCGTGACGCAGACCCCGCGTAACCCTCGTGTCCATGCGGGTCTGAACCAGTATCGCCCCACCTAGGAAGCCCCGCTTTTGCGGGGCTTTCGTCGTTCTCCGGGGCCCCTCAGGCCCGCAGTGCGCGCAGGGCATTGAGGATCACGGCGACGTCGATCGCCTCCTGCAGGAGGGCCCCCTCGACGGGTTCGAGGTACCCCGCGGCCGCGACGCCCATGGCCGCGATGCTCAGGCCCATCCCCGCCAGGACGCTCTGGCGCGCGATCATGAGCGAGCGGCGACCGATGCTGACCGCGTCGGCGACGCGATCGACGCGATCGACGGTGATCACCGCGTCCGCCGTCTCGGAGGACACGGTCGCGCCAGCCGCGCCCATGGCGATGCCCAGGTCCGCGATCGCGAGCGCCGGCGCGTCGTTGACGCCGTCGCCGACCATGATCACCGGCCGCAGGCGTTGCTCGTCGCTCAGGCGGCGGACGACGTCGAGCTTGTCCTCCGGCGACTGCTCGGCGTAGACGCCGTCGAACGCGAGGTCCTTGCCGATGCGCTCGGCGACCGAGCGGCGGTCTCCGGAGACCATCGCCACGTGGAGCACGCCCGCGGCCCGGAGACGGCGGACGATGCCGCGGGCGTCCGGACGCAGCTCGTCGGCCATCACGATCACGCCGGCAAGGTGGCCATCCACCCCGACCAGCACATGGGCCTCGCCCGACCCGTGTCCGCTCAACAGCGTGGCGGAGGCGACTTCGTCGGCTGGGACGCCGGCCGAGCGCAGGAAGGCGTGGCTCCCGACCGCGACGGTGTGGCCCTCGATGGTGCCCACGATGCCCTGCCCGGGGTCCTCACGGATCTGGCTGGGGGTGGCGAGCACGAGGTCGGCGGCTTTGCCCGCTCGGACGAGCGCCTCGCCCAGAACGTGTGCGGACATCTGGTCAACCGACGCGGCCAGCCGCAGCAGCTCGCTGACGCTGAGCGTGTGGAGGGCCACAATGTCGCGCACCTCGGGAATCCCGACAGTGAGCGTGCCGGTCTTGTCGAACAGGACGGTGCGTGCCTTGCCGAGCGTCTCGATCCCGCCCGCGCCCTTGACCAGGATCCCCGACCGCGCGGCGCGCGAGAGCCCGGAGACCAGCGCGATCGGTGCCGCCAGGATCAGCGGGCAAGGGGTTGCGACCACGACGACAGCGAGCGCGCGCACCGCCTCGCCACTGATCGCCCACGCGGCGGTCGCGAGCAGAAGCGTCGCCGGAAGGAAGAACCCGGCATACCGGTCGGCCATGCGCACGAACGGCGCGCGCTGAGTCTGTGCCTGCTGGACCAAGCGCACGAGGGCGGCATAGGAGCTCTCGGTCGCCGGTCGGTCTGCGCGCACGTCGAACGGGGCGCCGGCGTTCGCCGAGCCGCTGAGGACAGCCATCGGCGCGGCGACGGTCACCGGCAGGGGCTCCCCGGTGAGGGTGCTCGTGTCGATGGTGGCCTCGCCGGCGACGAGCGTCCCGTCGACCGGCACGACCTCGCCGGTGCGGACGACGACGACGTCGCCCACCTGGACCCGTTCGACGGGCACCTCCTCGAGCCGATCACCGATCCGCAGCTGGGCGACCTTTGGCGCCCGCTCGATCAGGGCGGAGAGCTCATGCCGGGCGCGCGTGGAGGCGACGTCCTCCAGCGCAGCGCCGCCGGAGAACATCAACCCGACGACGACGCCTGCCAGTTCCTCGCCGAGCGCAAGCGATCCGAGCATCGCGATGAGCGCAATCGTGTCGACGCCCATGTGGTGATCGATCCACACCGTGCGCCAGACCTCGATCCCCAGTTCGGCGGCCAGCAGTGCGACGGCGACGCGCCAGACCGTGTCGCCTGCGGCCGCTGACCCGGACAGGTGCAGGACGCCGCCGACGGCGATCGAGACCAGCGCGTAGGCCGCCAGCAGAGGGGCGCGGTGCTGGACGATCACGTGCCGGAACGAGTCGGGACGGGCCGGTGAGCTCGACGGCCCCGCCGAACGGGAAGCCGGCGCGGGAGAGGACACCGTCATGCCCTCAGCATGCCCGACGCGCAGTTACGTCCACGTCATCCTCGTCTCCAGGCGGAGAACCGAACCCCCAGACACGGGTTTGCTCCATTGGACCCAGCGACGCGGACCGCGAGCATGGTGCCCATGAACTCGTCGGCCGCCACCACCGTCAGCGGGCACGTCTTCGCCTATCCCACGGTCACCTCGATCAGCCGCGGATCCCTCCGTTCCCCGGCGACCGCGACGACCGCGCAGGACGCCCCCCGACTCGATGCCGAAGCGGGACATCACCCGCTCTGGGCGATCGAGTACGCAGCCACAGCCTGATCAGATCCCCGCGCGGTACGGTCGCGCGGTGCCGATCGCTCCGGACCCGAACGTCCTGCACCCGGTCGACGGGCAGCCGCGGGTGGTGTTCCTCAAGCCGCTGGTCACCGACCCGCGCATCGAGGTCGGCGACTACACCTACTACGACGATCCCGACAACGCGCTTGCGTTCGAGAGCAAGGCCGTTCTGTACGCCTATGGCCCCGAGCGGCTGATCATCGGGCGCTACTGCGCGCTGGCGTCGGGCGTCCGGTTCATCCTGCCGGGCGCCAACCACGCGGATCTCGGCCCGTCGACGTTCCCGTTCGGGATCTTCGGGGAGCCGTGGGCGGAGCGAACGATGGACCTGGTCATGGGCGCGCCGAGCCGCGGGGACACGGTGGTCGGCCACGACGTGTGGTTCGGGTACCGCGCGATCGTGATGCCGGGGGTGACGATCGGCCACGGCGCGGTGGTGGCGGCCGCCGGCGTGGTCGCCGCGGATGTTCCGCCGTATGCGGTCGTCGCCGGCAACCCCGCCCGGGTCATCAAGCGCCGCTTCGAGGACGACGACGTCGACCGGCTGCTGCGCGCCGCGTGGTGGGACTGGCCCATCGACCTGGTCACCGAGCACGCCCGCACGATCATGTCCGGCACGCCGGCTGGGCTGCTCGGGATCGCCGAGCGCGAGGGGCTGGCGGTCGAGCCGTAGCCGCTGTCAGGCAGGACCGGGGTCGGCGGCGAGGCGCCGCTGCATGGCTTCCTCGATCCGCGCGGCGATCGCCGGCTGCGACTCCTGAAGGCTGCGGAAGTCCCAGCCGAACATCACGAGCAGCCTGCTGGGGGTCGTCGCTGTGACGGTTGCGCTGCGGCGGCGGCGCTCCAGGATCGCGATCTCGCCGAAGAAGTCACCCGGGCCGAGCTCGCGAATCGTCGTTTCGCCTGCCGTCACGACGGCGGACCCCTCGGCCATCACGAAGAACGAATAGCCGGCCGAGCCCTCGTCGACCAGAACCGCGCCGGCGTCGAAGCTGCGCGAGTCGAACCAGGAGGCGAGCTCCACACGCTCGGCGTCGTCGAGCGCGTCGAACAGCGAGATGCCAGCGAGCTCATCGGAGCTGACCACGGCGGCAACATACCTTCCGCACCAGATCCTCGCGAGGCGGTCACGGGATCGTCACATCACGTGGCGAGGCGCTGCCGCATCGCTTCCTCCACCCGATCCGCAATCGCGGGATGGGCCTCCTGGAGGCGGTGGAACTCGCTGCCGAGCATGACGAGCAGCCTCGCGCGCGACGTGGTGGTGACGCTGGCGCTGCGACGGCCGCCACCCAGGATCGCGATCTCGCCGAAGAAGTCCCCGGGGCCGAGCTCCGCAACGGGCGTGGTCCCGCGCGTGACGACCGCGGCGCCCTCGGTCAGGATGAAGAACGAGTACCCCGGGGCGCCTTCGCCGACCAGACGCGAGCCGGCTTCGACGGTCTTGGCGGTGCACCAGGATGCGATCTCTTGACGGTCGGCCGCGCTGAGCGTCTCGAAGAGGGGGACCGCGGCAAGGTCGTCGGCGCTCGGCACTGTCCTACATTGACACCGATGCGCGTCGAGCTCCTGTACTGGGACGGCTGTCCCTCGCATCCGGAGGCGCTGAGCGACCTGCGGGCGGCGATGACCGACCTCGGCCTGGACCCGGGGTCGATTCACGTGCGCGAGATCGACACCGACGATGCGGCGGACACCGAACGCTTCACCGGATCGCCGACGATCCGCGTCGACGGGGTCGACGTCCAGGACCCGGGCGCCGAGCCCGTCGGCCTGACGTGCCGCGTCTACCACCTGCGCGACGGACGCGTGTCCGCCGTCCCCGACCCCGACGACCTGCGCGACGCCCTGCGGCGCGCGATGAGCCAGGAGGAGCCCGCATGACCCTGTCGATCGGCGATGCCGCCCCGGCGTTCTCGCTTCCCGCCGCCGGCGGCGGCGAGGACGGACTCGGTGACACGACGCCGGCGGTGGTGGTGTTCACCTGCAACCACTGCCCGTACGCGCTTGCCTGGCACGACCGGATCCTCGACGTGGCGCGCGACGTCGACGTCCCCGTCCTGCTGGTGAACCCGAACGACGGCGAGCGCTACCCGCGCGACTCGTTCGAGGCGATGCAGGAGCGCGTGGCCGCCGACGGCGGGTGGCCCGCTCCGTACCTGCGCGACGAGGACCAGTCCGTCGCCCGGGCCTACGGGGCCAGGACGACGCCGGACGTGTTCGTCATCGGCCGCGACGGCACGCTGGCCTACCGCGGCGCCCCCGACGCGGACCACCAGGATCCGGGCGCGGGGGCGGCGTGGCTGCGCGGCGCGGTCGAAGCCGTGCTCGCCGGCAGACCCGCCGACCCCGCCGAGACCGAACCGGTCGGGTGTTCGGTCAAGTGGAAGGCTTGAGCGCCTTCAGGGCGCCGAGCGCGACCGCGACGACGCAGCCCTCGACGACGAGCGAGGCGAGGCCGAGTGGCTCGGTCCAGTTGCCGACGTCGTCGGTGGCGTTCGGCAGGCCGGTCGTCCGGCTCAGGACGTAGCCGGCGAAGGCGCCGGCCGCCAGGCCGGCTGCGGCCAACAGCGTCGCGCGCGAGCGCGTGAAGAGCACCGCGCCGGCCGTGACGAGCGAGCCGACGATCAGCGCGATGTACATCCAGAACATGTACCGGACCTCCGACCACTTGCCGACGCTGTCGACCGCGTGGATCACGGCGATACCGGCGAGGCCGACGACGACCGTGCCGCGGACCGCCGCCTCGCGGACCGCCTCGGTGATCGAGTGGTGGTCATGGCGAACCGGTGCTCTCGTTGTGAATCGTGGTTGTGCGGCTTCGAGTTGTGTGGACATGCGGGGGATCCTTCGCAGAACGCCTCAGGACTGGCTGAATCGTCGCTGAGAAATTCCTGGGAATCAGGGGATCCGGTAGATGAGCTGTGTCCTCCCAGGCCGCGGTCTCGACGAGCCCTGCCTGGGCCGGCGCGAGGCGCCACGCCGCGAGAATCACGAGCACGAACGCGAACGCGTGCGACGCCGCGAGCAGCGGGGTGCGGCCGAGCGCGTCGCCGTAGACGACGAAGGCGCCGGCGATCGAGCTGACGTTGGTGGCGGCGGTCATCAGCGCGATGACCGCCACTGGCCGGGTCGATTGCAGGCCGCGCTGGAAGGCGAAGAACGCGCCCGCCGTGCACGCGAGCCCGGCGTACAGCCACGGCGACTGCACGATGGCGCCGAAGCCGTGCAGCCCTGTGACGGCCTTCAGCGCCATGTCGGCCGCGCCGTAGAGGAGCCCGCCCGCCGCGCCGAGCGCCAGCGGGCGGCGCAGCCCGGACGTGCGCGCGGCGAGCGCCGCGGCGCCGCCGACCAGCAGCGCGAGCGCTGCGGCCAGCGCAGCCGGCGCGAAGCTCGCATGCCTGCTGCCGCTGGCCAGGCCGACCGACAGCAGGGCCAGCGCGAGCACCATCAGAGCGACCGCCTGCGTCTCGCCGGGCGCGGGCCGCCGGCGCAGCCCGATCGCGGCCATCGGCGCGGTCAGGGCGAGCCCGCCCGCGACGAACGCCTGCACGAGTGAGAGCGGCGCCTCGCGCATCGCGCCGATGTGCAGCGCCCAGCCCGTGACGCCGACGATGCCGCCCGCGGCCCAGATCGGCGAGCGCAGCAGCGAGCCGAGCGTGACCAGCGGCCGGCGCGGGTCGATCGCTGCCGTACTGCTCGAGCCGGCGTGCTGCATGAGATACGAGGCATTGAGCGCGACGGCGGCGACGATCGCGAGCAGGACGCCAATTGAGGTCGGGTTCATGAGCGCTCCATAGGCTGCTGCCGATGGGCATTCGCTCGGTAGCCGGTCACGTCGCGCGCGCAGGTGCCGTCCTTGCGGTGGTCGCCGCTGCGGTCGCTGGCGGGATCGGCTGGCTCTACGCGCTGCGGCACGTGGGCACGCTGAAGGTCGGCCCGAGGCTCACCGATGCGCTGCCGCTGCAGCGCCTCGCCGGCGGCGCCGCCCAGCCGCTGCTGCGTGTGGTCCTGGCATGGCTGCCGGCGGGACTCGTCGCGGGCGTGGGCGTGGGACTCGTCTCGCAGCTGCGCCGCGCGGGTCGCGGCGCGGCCGTCTTCGCGCTCGCCCTGGCGCTCGTGCTGGCGGTTGCGGCGGCGTCGGACTCGCTCACGCACAACGAGCCGATCCGGCACCACCTGCACGAGCAGCCTCACCGGGTCGCCACCTGGGTCGCGGCAGCGCTGATGGCGCTCGGCGCTGTGCTCGCGCCCGGGATGGGGCGCGGCGCCGGACGCCACGCGCCCTGAGGCCGCCGCGTGGCGGGCGCCGGGATGTACGCCTCGGCCTGCATGACGCGCAGGGCTGCGAGCGGCAGGCGCGTGCGCGCGGTGTAGACCAGGAAGCGCGGGCGCCACTGCGGCCCGAACTTGTTCGCGAAGCGAGCGAGGCGCTCGAGCTGGAAGCGGCCGTGCAGGCGGCGCAGCGCCCAGCGGGCCGCGCGGTGGCTGCGCCGCTCCAGCTCGTCGGCGGCCATGAGGTGGCCGAAGCCTGCGAAGTTCAGCGAGACCTCGTCGAGGCCCAGCTCGCGCGCGTGGACCAGCGTGGCGGCGACGAGCGCATCGCTGATGCCGTTCGGATCGTCGTCGAGGCGGCGCATCGCGTCCAGCGACAGGCCGCCGCGGTAGGGGACGTAGCGCTGGAACGCGCGCGCCTCACCCTCGGGGTTGCGCGCGATCGCGTAGATGTCGCTTCGGTCCTCGGGCGCGCCCCACAGCCGGTCGCCGGCCATCGCGAACCCGTACAGCCGGTGGTGGCCGCGCCGGCGCCATGCCGCCTCCACGCCCACGAGGTCCGCGATCAGCTGCCGGTCGAGCTGCGCGCCGCGGACGAGCTCGACGGTCCATCCGCGCCGGGCCACGCGACGCACCGCCTTGCGGACGGTCTTCGACGCGGGAGCGTCGAGGTCGAACGTGCTCGGCGCGACGACGGCCTCCAGGCCGACCTGCATGGTGCGCAGCCCGAGTGCCGCGTAGCCGTCGAGGTTCTCCGGGCGCGCACCGAGGACCACGACGTCCCAGCCGCGCCCGCGGGCGAAGGCGTCGAAGTCGGCGAGGATCTCGGCGGCCGTGCCGGGCGGACCGACCGGATCGCCCGCGACGACCGCCGTCTCACGCAGTGTGCGATACGCCAGGACGCCGCCGTGGGAGAAGAAGTACGCCTTGTCGGCGCGCAGCGCGAACGGCGCGATCGAGTCATCGCCGTGCTCCGCCACGATCGCGGCGGCCTGGTGGTGGTCGTCCTCATCGTGCCCGTCGCGGGCGTGGGCGGGCGCGAGCAGCGCGCGCAGGACGACGACGATCGTCGCGACGGCGAGCGTTCCGCCCGTCGCCGCAGCGGGTGCACCCATGGCGAGCGAACGCGCGGCATCCCAGAGCGCGTGCCCCAGACCGGCCGAGTGCCCGGATATCAGGAGGATCGTCAGGGTCAGCGCGTAGGCGCCCGCGATCCCGACGAGCAGGGCGAGCGTGGCGACCAGCGAGCGTGACGGCCGGCGCTCGGGGCCCACCTGCTCGAGCCCGCGATGCAGCGCCATCGCCAGGACCAGCGCGATCAGCGCCTCCTCGTAGTCGAGGCCCTTCGCAAGGTGCACGACCACGAGCACGCCGAGCACGACGACCGCGGCGCGGGCTGCCGGCCGCCGCCCGCGCAGGACCCCGAAAGCCAACGAGAGCGTCAGCAGGCCGCCGATCGCGCCGAGCGCGTGCGCCGCGGACCGCGCAGTCCCGGGCTCGAATGCCTCGAGCCATGCCTGGCGTGCGGGCGCGTTCGCCGACAGCGAAGAGGCGAGCGTCACGATGCCGGCGAGCGCCGTCGCCAGCGCGGCGAGCCTCCTGGTCATGGACCGAGGTCTACCTCGCGGCGCATGAACACCGCATGAACGTTTGGTTCAGTTGTGTGTGCGCAGCACGTCGAGGATCGACTGGCCGAGCTGGTAGTAGCCGGAGGGCCGGGCGTGGTCGTCGTGCCCGATCGGCTCGGGGCTGCAGGCCCAGGTGAGCGTGCAGATGTTGTAGACGGCGTGCGGCACGGAGCCGTGGCCAGGCAGCGCGCGGGGGTGCGAGAGGTCCTCGGTGGCGAAGCGCGATGTGGCATCGGCGACCTTGACGCCGGCCTGGCCGGTAGATCGAGGCCGCGAGCTGGTTGAGCCGGCGGATGATGGGCAGCGAGCGGCGTGCCGCGGCGCGGCCCTTGGCGCCCTGGAGCCACAGCGACAGGAACTGGTCGTAATCGACGAGCCCGATCACCGTCGCCGATGGCGGAGCCGCGGCACGAAGCCGCTTCGCGATCTCCGGCAGGGCCTGGCGGATCCGTGCCTCGCCGCGCTTCAGGCAGGCGGTGTCGACGCTCCCGGTGTTGTCGTCGATGCAGACCTCGATGTCGTTGTCGCCGATGTTGACCGTGACCAGGACGGCCTCGGGGTGCGAGCCGAGGATGTCCTCGGCGCGCTCGAGCTGGCCGCGCTCGCCGTTCGGCTGGCAGCCGGCGCCGCCGTGGAGCAGCGTGCCCGCCGTCGCGCCGCCGCAGCTCAGCGTCTGGCTTTGCAGGCCCGGGTGCGAACGGGCGAGCGAGCGCGCCACAACGTCGACGTAGCCCTGCTTGGTCGGGCGGTCGTGGCCGTTGGTGTCGGGCTGCATCCCCGCGGCCAGCGAGTCGCCGAGCGCGAGGTAGAGCGGCGGCGCGACGGACTGGCTCGCCGGGGCCGGCCCGAGCGCGTCCGCGGCGAACACGGTCAGCCACGCGCCGACGCCAAACAGGATCCAAACGAGGTGGTAACGGGCGGCGAATCGGATGGCATACGAGGGTAGCTACGCTCGCTCGCGGTGCCCGTGGCCCGTCGTCCCACCTGGCGTTTCGTCGCTCTTCCGCTCGCCATCGTATGGCTCGTCACGGGGGCGATCGGCGCCTACGTCTACGCGCACCGGTACTCGCTGTACCGCGGCTTTCCCGCGCCCGTGACGCCGGCCGGCGTCGCCCGCGGCAGCATCCAGAACGTCAACTTCTTCTCGCCGGCCCTGCACGGCGAGCACCACTACACGGTGTACCTGCCGCCGCACTACGCGCGCCAGGCGGCTCGCGGCCGGCGCTTCCCCGTGCTGTACCTGCTGCACGGCGACCCGGGCAGCCCAGAGGTCTTCATCCGCGCCGGCGCGCTGGCCGTCCAGGAGGACGTGCTCACGGCGCGCAGGCGGATCAGGCCGATGATCGTCGTGATGCCGGCGGGCAGGTCCGGGGTCTTCGGCGGAACGGGCACGGAGTGGGCCAACGCGCAGGGCGGGCGCTACGAGGACTTCGTGCTGGACGTGATGCGCAACGTCGACAGCCGCTTCGCGACCGTGCGCAACCGGCAGGGCCGCGGGATCGGCGGGCTGTCGGAGGGCGGGTTCGGCGCGCTGAACATCTCGCTGCACCACCTGGCGCAGTTCAGCGTCGCCGAGAGCTGGTCGGGCTACTTCAACGAGACGCGGTCGGGCCCGTTCAGCAACGACCCCGGACGCGGTGATCCGGTTCAACAGCCCCGGCGAAGTACGTGCCCGCGATTGCGCCCGCCATCAGGCGGCTGGGCTACCGGGCGTGGATCTACCAGGGCCAGCTGGACAGCAACAACCCGAACCACATCACGCGGATGAGCGACGAGCTCCATGCCGCCGGCGCCGAGGTGCACTACGGCTTCTTCCCGGGCGGCCACGACTGGGGCCTGTGGCGCGCACAGCTGCCGCACATGCTGATCGCGGCGTCGCAGTGGTTCGCGACCAGCCCGCGGCAGGGTGCGGGCGCGCTCAGCCGCGCCGGTCACGCCGGACCCCGGCGGCGATCCGCAGGTACGACATCGCCCGCCGCAAGACGTGCCTCGCCCGCCGCGCGGCCCGCCGACGGGCGGGCAAGCCCCCCGGCCATCCGTGCCAGGTCATCACCTCGGCTCCGCTACACCGTTAGACGGACAGATGATCGACGTCGAACGGCCTGCCGAGCAGGCATGATGCTGCTCGTTTCGATGCACGTTCCCCGCTCCGCCGCCCAAGTGCTCCTCCTCGGAGCCGTCGCCCTGCTGATCGCCCTCGCCGCCGCCCCGCCGGCGGGTGCGGCGGCGCGCTGCTTCGGCGCGGCCGCGCGCGATCTCGAGCACCCGTGCTTCAACCCGCAGCTGCTGAAGGCGGTGGCGCCGCGCCCGATCGCCGCGCTGCTGGAGACCGACGCGCCGTGTGACCCGTTCGACCGTGCATGGCCGATCAGCGTCTGCTGGTTCGGTGTCGCGGCGGCCGAGGGTCCGCCGAGCGTCGCGATCATCGGCGACAGCCACGCGACCCACTGGCGGCCTGCGGTGAACGTGCTCGCGCGGGCGAAGGGGTGGCGCGGCGCAAGCGTGGCGCGCACGAGCTGCCCGTTCATGCTGGGCGTCTCCACGTCGCTCGGGTCGCGGCGCAGCAGGGCCTGCCGGCGGCACAACCGCGCCATCCCGCGGTGGCTGGCGGCGCGGCCGGGGATCCAGACGGTCTTCGTGTCGGGCAACGCCGGTGCGCGGGTGTTCGGGTCCAACGGGCGCAACAGCTTCGAGTCGACGATCGCGGGCGATGTCGCGGCGCTGAAGTCGCTGCCGCTGACCGTCAAGCACGTGATCGTGATCCGCGACGCGATCAAGTCGACCTACCAGACGCCGGCTTGCATCGAGCAGGCGGTGCGCCGCCACCAGCGCGCCGGCCGGGTGTGCGCGGTTCCGATCGGTCGCGTGCTGCGGCCCGATCCGCTCGTGATCGCCGCGCGCCGGATCGGCACGCGCGTGGAGGTGATCGACCTCAAGCGCTTCCAGTGCTCCAAGCACCGCTGCTTCCCGGTGGTCGGGGGCGTGCTCGTCCACCAGGACATCGACCACCTGACGAAGCTGTTCGCGACCACGCTCGGGCCCTACCTGCTGCGGGCGTTCGACCGCCTGTCCGGGCGCTGGCACAAGGCGTCGGCGGCGGCCGCGACGAACCTGCCGCCGCCATGCTTCGGCGCCGCGGCGCGCGACGCCGAGCATCCGTGCTCGAACCCCGACCTGCGCTATCGCGTCTCGCCGACACCCGAACAGGGCGCTGCTCGAGCTCGACTCGCCGTGCGCGCGCGAGGGCAGCACGGGCGTGCTCAGCCTCTGCAGCTTCGGCGTGCCGGCCGCCGACGCCGCCGAGACCGTGGCGCTGATCGGCGACAGCCACGCGACGCACTGGCGACCGGCACTCGAGCTGGTCGCGCAGGCCAAGCGGTGGCACGTCGAGAACATCACGCGGACGAGCTGCCCGTTCTCGACGGCGCCGATCGACAAGTCCAAGGCGCTACGCCGCGACTGCGTGCAGCGCAACCGCGAGGCCGCGGAGTGGCTGCGCGCGCACCCGGAGGTCCGGACCCTGTTCGTCGCCGGAAACGCGGCGGTGCGCGTGTTCGGCGCCAAGCCGAAGGATCGCTTCAGGCGCTCGCTCGCGGGCTACCGCGCCGCGTTCGCGACGCTGCCCGACTCGGTCAAGCACATCGTGGTGATCCGCGACTCGATCAAGGCCAAGAGCGGCACGCTGGACTGCGTGCGCCGGGCGATCCGCGCGCACAGGCGCGCCGGCGTCGTCTGCGCGCTCCCGCTGGCGAAGCTGCGCCGCGGCGATGCCGCGGCCGCCGCCGCGCGGGAGCTGGGCCCGCCGCGCGGCCAGGTCATCGACCTCACGAGCTTCCAGTGCAGCGCCGCGCCTGTGCTTCCCGGTCGTCGGCGGCGTGCTCGTCCACAAGGACATCGACCACATCACGCGGACGTTCGCCGTGACGCTCGCGCCGTACCTGCTGCGCGACTACGACCGGCTCGCCGCGGCCTGGCCGGCCGCCGGCCTAGGTCAGGAACTGCTGTAGTGTAGATGACCTTGCCTGCCCCGCGCTTGCAGGTGACGCGGGCGTTGTACTCGGTCGAGATCGTCGGCGCGTACCCTCGGTACAGCGGTAGTGCAGCACGCCGCCGCAACGGCCCTTGCGGCCGTGCTTGATGCGGCAGCGGTAGTGGGCGAGCGTGACCTTTCTCCCGGTGGCGCAGCTGACGTGTGCGACTTGCAGCGACGTGAAGTAGCCCTGTCCCGGGATAGTTCGGTGGCTTGCAGGTCCGCGCGGCATGGGCGGCCGGGCGGGCGCCGGCGGCCGTGGCGCCGAGCGCGAGGAGAGCGGCGAACGCGGCGGCAAGGGCGAAGGATCGGGACATCGGAGCGGGTTCCTTGTGGTCGGTTGCGGCGGGGACCTTAGCCGCCGGAGCGCACCATTCGGAGGACCGACGACGGGGAGTCGTTCGCTGCTACCAACACACGTCCGAGTGCGAACGGATCGGCGTCCGGTGAAGCAAGTCCGCGCGCGGTCGTGGTGGCCCCGAGGAAGCCGGCCCTGCGCACCGCGCCACGCACGGCCGCGTCGCTGCGGCCGTAGGGATAGGCGAAGAAGTCCGCCGCGACGCCGAAGCGCGCCTGCAGCGTGCGCCGCGAGCCCGCCACCTCTGCCGCGAGCCGGCGGGCGCTCACCTTGCGCAGGTCGGGGTGGGTGACGCTGTGGGCGTCGATCTCCCAGCCGGAGGCGATCATCGCGCGCACCTCGCCCGCGGTCAGGCCGCCGCGGACGCCCAGGCGGCCGGTCTGCAGGTTCAGCACGCCGCGCCAATGGTGAGCCGCCAGCGCGGGCGCGGCCGACCGCCACTGGCTCGCGTAGCCGTCGTCGAACGAGAGCACGACCGGGCGCGCCGGCAGGGCGCCGGGGCCGTGCCATGCCCGCCAGACCTGGTCGAGCGTGACCGCCTCGTATCCGGCGCGGGCCAGCCCGCCCAGCTGGCGCCGCAGCAGGCTGGGGCGCACCCAGAGCTGCCGGTTGGCACCCGGCGGTGCGAGGCCGATGTGGTGGTAGGCGAGGATCGGGACCGGCTGCGTGCTCGCCGCGCCCGCCGTGGAGGAGCCTGAGGCGGCGAACAGCGCGGCGAGCAACGCCGCCGGAAGGCCGGCACTGGATCGCGGGTGGCACCCCATCGCGACCCAGTATCGCCGTGCCGCTAGGAGACGACCACGGTGCCCCGCATGCCGTGCGACTTGACGTGGATCGTGCACACGTACGTGTACGTGCCCTTCTTGCGGAAGGTGTGGCTGAAGGTGCCGTGCATCTGGGACTTGGAGTGGAAGCCCTTGAACGTGACGTTGTGCTTGTCGTCGTTGCTCGCGGACCACTTCCAGGTCACCGTGGAGCCCTTCTTGATGTGCACCGTCTTGGCGGTGAACTTGTAGCCACTGACCTTCACGGTGGTGCCGCTGCCCAGCGCGGGAGCGCTGACGGCGGCAAGAAGGCCTGCGGCGCAGAGCATGGCGATGAGGCGTCTCATGCAGGTCCCGACGCCGTGCGGTGGCCGATCCTTCCGTGCGTGCAACGAGGCATGCAGGTTCGGGGCCCATCGGGGGCTACGTTCGCGCCGCTGTGTCGATCCGAGCGCGCAGGTTCGCGGTCGTGCTCGCCCTGCTCGCGCTGGGCATGCTCGCCGCTGCGCCCGTCGGGGCGGACCTCCAGAGCCAGATCAATGCGTCGCGGTCGCGCGACCGCGCGCTGCAGGCCGAGATCAACGCCGACAGCCGCAAGATCGACGGCTTCCAGGGCCGGATCGACGACGTTCGCGCCCGGCTGGCGGGGATCCAGCACAGCCTCGACCTCGAGGCGGCGCAGCTCGCCGACCTTCGCGCGCGGCTGCGCGACGCGCGCGCCCGGCTCGTCATCCTGCGCCTGCGCCTCGCCCGCGATCGCGAGGTGCTCGCCCGCCAGCTCGTCGGGCAGTACGAGTCCCCGCAGCCCGACCTCGTCGAGCGTGGTGCTCGACGCCCACGGCTTCGCCGACCTGCTCGAGCGCCTCGACCAGCTCAAGCGCATCGCCAACCAGAACACGGACGCGACGACGCGCGTGCGCGACGAGGGCATCGCGGTGCGCGCGCTGTCGCGCCGCCTGACCGACATGGTCGACACCCAGCAGCACGTGACGGCCGCGCAGATGATCCAGCGCGACCAGGTCGCGCAGCTGAAGTTCGCGCTGGTGGCGCGCCAGGCGCCGTACCTGCGCTCGCGGGCGCGCCGCAACGCCCAGCTCGCCTCGCTGCGCTCGCGCCGCAAGGCGCTCGAGAAGCGCATGGCGAGCTACCAGGTGCGCGCGGCCGCGGCGTACGGGCTCGCCACGGGCACGCCGTTCACGCCCGGCGGCGGCTCATACGGCTTCTTCCCGGCGCCCGGGACGAACTACAGCGTCGGCGTCGAGCCGGTCCTCGCCGCGCGGCTGGACCGCCTCGGCAAGGCCCTGCACCTGCACCTGATCGGCCTGTCGGGCTACCGGACCCCCGCACACTCGGTCGAGGTCGGCGGGTTCCCCAATGACCCGCACACCCGTGGCGAAGCGTCCGACACGCCCGGCGTGGAGGGCGTCCCCGAGGCGACGCTGCGGCGCTTCGGCCTCACGCGGCCGTTCGGCGGGGCGGCTGAGGCCGACCACATCCAGCTCGCGTAGACCCGTTTGACAGGTTCTCGGTGGGGTACCGCCGAGGTATGGATCTCGCACTCTTCGTCTTGCGCATCGTCGTCGGCGGCCTCTTTGCCGCGCACGGTGCCCAGAAGCTCTTTGGCTCCTTCGGCGGGCACGGCCTGGCCGGCACGGGGCAGTTCTTCGAGTCGCTCGGCCTGCGGCCGGGCGAGCGTCATGCCCGCCTCGCGGGGCTGGGCGAGTTCGGCGGCGGGCTGCTGGTCGTGATCGGCCTGCTGACACCGCTCGGCGCCGCCGCGATCATCGGCGTGATGGTCGTCGCGATCCTGACCGTCCACGGCCCAAAGGGCTGGCAGGTCACCGAGGGTGGCTACGAGTACAACGTCGTGCTCGCGACGGTTGCGTTCGCGCTCGCTGCGGCGGGCGCCGGCGCGTGGTCGGTCGATCACGCGATCGGGTTCGACGGCGGCGTCGGCTGGGGCTTCTTCGCGCTCGCGGCCGGCGTCCTCGGTGGCATGGGCGCGCTGATCTCGGCGCGCGGCGCCGGCCCGCGCGAGCGCAGGCGCAGCCGGTCGCTCGTCCCGTGGCGACCCCGGTTGCGGAGCCCGCCGACGCGCGGTTCTCGCGCGAGCCGGTTGCTCCGCGCGAGACCGAGCTGGCCGACGAGCCGTTCGACCTAGAGCGCCGCTAGTAGCCGATCGAGGTCGGACTCGTCGTTCCATGCGCCGATCGAGGCGCGCACGAACGGCGTGCCCGGCAGGTTGCGCACGACGATGCCCTGCTCGGCCAGGCGCGCCGGCAGCTCGCCGGCGCCCTCGGTCTCCCACGTGACGAGCGTTGTCTCGCCGCGGGGCGTGACCGTGCGGCCGCGTTCGCGCAAGGTGTCGGCGAAACGGGCGGCCAGCGCGGTGGCGCGCGCGTGCACGTCCGGCCAGCCGAACTGCGCCAGCACCTCGTGGGCGGCCAGCGCCGCCGACCAGGCCTCGAGCGGGATCGCCGGCGCGTCGTAGGCGCGGCGCGTCGGGCCACGGCTCGGTGTCCAGCCCGGCGCCGGGCTCGGCGAGGTTCAGGTAGCCGGGCGCCAGCGGCGCGAGCCGCGCGCGCCAGGCGGGGGAGACCCACAGCATGCCCGTGCCCTCCGGCCCGCACAGCCACTTCTGGCCCGAGCCGGCGTAGAAGTCGCAGCCGAGCGCCTCGACGTCCACGGCGATGGCGCCGACGCCCTGGGCGCCGTCGAGCAGCACCGGCGCGTCGAGCCCGCTGAGATCGGGGGCCATGGCCCCGGTCGTCCAGTCGACGTGCTGGCACGCGACCAGGCTCGTCTGCGGACCGACGGCGTCGCGCACGTCGGCGAGCGGCACCGCACGGACCGTCGCGCCGCGGCCGCGGGCGGCGATCAGCGGGCCATACAGCGCCGGGTGCTCGGTGTCCGACGTGACGATCTCGTCGCCGGCGCCCAGGCCGAGGCCGGCCACGATCCGGCCCACGCCATCCGACGTCGACGAGGTCGAGCGCGACGTTCTCGGGCTCGGCGCCGAGGCGCTGCGCGTACGCCGCGCGGACCTGCACGCGGGTCTCGAGCAACCGCTCCCAGCGCGACCCGGCGCGGCCCTCGTCGGCCGCAGCGCGCGCGGCGGCACCCGCGGCCTGCACCGCCTCCTCGGCGATGGGGCCGCAGGTCCCGGCGTTCAGATACGCCTTCGCGCGCAGGACCGGGAACTGCGCGCGCAGGGCTGCGGGATCCATGTCCCGCAGCCTAGGGGGTGACATCCGGGTCAGACCCCGATGTCACCCCGGACATTCGGGTCTGACCCCGTTGTCCCCGATGAGCAATCCGGACTGAGGGGACAGTCCCCTCAGTCCGGGCGGGCTAGCGGCCGCAGACGGGCCACTGGCCGGCGCCGGCCGTGGCATAGAGCTTGGCCGCGAGGCGGTCCTGCTCGGCCTCGGGCGCGGCGGCGGGATCGCCGCTGCCGCCCATGGCGGCCCAGGTCTCGTACGTGAACTGGTACTTGCCGCGGAACGCGCCGCCGCCGCCGATGGCGTGCGGGTTGCCGCCGGACTCGCAGGCGGCAATCGCCTGCAGCGTGCCGGAGACGGCCGGGGCGGCCGCGGCCTCCCGCTTGAGCTGGCGCTTGTCGTGGATCAGGCCGGGCGTGCAGGTGGCGCAGCCCGCGGTTGCTCATGCGCTGCATCGCGCGGTCGGTCGGCGTCTCGCCGCCGAGCTTGCGCACGGCGTCGGCGAGCCGCAGGTCGCGGCGCACGAGGACACGGTGCCCGGCGTGGTGCAGCTGAGCGCCGACGGTCTGGCCGGCGATCGTGGGATGCAACAGCGCGTGCGCGTGCGTCTGGGCGCCCGCCGGGGAGGCGAGCGCGCCCGCAAGCGCGGCCGTGGCAATGGTCGTTCGGGACTTCACGGTTTCAATCACGTCCTTGGGCACGCACGCACGGAAACGTGCGTGCCGGTCGGGTTCAGAGGGCTTCAGGCCGCGGCGGAAGAACTGGCTCGCGGCAGGCCGGGGGTACCCGGCAGGTCCTGGCGCCACACGCTAGCAGAACATGTGTTCGCCTGACGCCGTTGCAACGGCTGTGGCAGCATCGCGCCCGTGGACGACACGGTGCCGATCGAGGCGGGGGCTCGGCGCCTCGACGCCTACGACCCTGCGGCGGTCGAGGAGCTGCGCGACATCGCAGCGCCGCTGCAGGCATTGCGCGTGCTGTTCGTGACCGCCGCGCCGTTCACGCCCGCGGCCGTCGACGAGCTGCGCGGCGTCGTCCCGATCCTCAACGCGCTCGGGATCGACGCGCGCTGGCGGGCCCTGACCGACGGCGTCGCCGGCGCTCGCGCGATCGGCGACGCCCTGCGCGGCGGCGAGGCAGCCGACCAGGACGATCCCGCGATCGCGGCATGGCGCGCCCAGCGCGCGGAGCACGACGCCGACGTGGTCGTGGCCTGCGGCCCCGAGGCGCTGCCGGCGCTCCAGGGCGAGGCGCGCCGCGTGTTGCGCGTGCATGGCTTGGTCGGCGACGGACCCGCATGGGAGCTAGCCGAGGGCGCGACCGTGATCGCCGAGGACGCGTCGTTCGTCGCGCGCGAGGCCGCGATCGTGGCGCCCGGCGTCGATCCCCAGTCGCCGCGCCACCTCGAGCTGCCGCTGCGCAACATCGGGCACCTCGCCCGCGGCGCCGGGCTGAGCCTCGAGCATCCGCTCACGGCTGCGGTGTTCGACCTCGACGCCGACGTGCTCCCGGAGGACGCCGTCGACGTCTGGCGCGCGGCGCGCAAGCGTGGTCCGGGCGACCTGCAGCTGGCGCTGTGCGCGCGTGTCGCGCACGGCGACGAGCGGGCGTGGCACGCGATCGGCGAGCTCAACGACTACGCGCAGGACCTTGACGGCGTGCACGTGATCACTGACCTGGCGGGCCACGGCGACGGCGTGGTCAACGCGGTGCAGCGACTCGCGCGAGCGGCGATCGCCGTCGACCAGGGCTACGGCCTGCCGACCGCCGAGGCGCTGCTCAAGGGCACGCCTGTCGTGGCCGCGCCGGGCCCGGCGACGAAGGCGCTGGTCGGCCGTGGCGTCACCGCGGCGAGCGAGCGCGGGCAGCGGTTGCACGCGCTCGTCGAGGACCCCGGGCTGGCCGCCGAGCAGGGTCGCGACGGCGCGGAGAAGGTGCGCGAGCGCTTCCTCGTGACCAGGGTCGTGCGCGACCTGCTTGGATTGCTCGGGTGACGGTTCACCTCCCCGACGGCACCCCGCTCGAGCTCTCCGACGGCGCCACCGGCGCCGACGCCGCCGCGGCGATCGGCCCCGGGCTCGCCAAGGCCGCGCTCGCGGTCAAGGTCGACGAGGGCCGGTGCAGGACCTGAGCGCCCCGCTGCCGCGACGGCGCGAGCATCGCGATCGTCACCGAGCGCGACGCCGAGGCGCTGGACCTGATCCGCCACGACGCGGCCCACGTGCTCGCCACGGCCGTGATGGAGCTGTATCCCGGCGTGAAGATCTCGATCGGCCCGCCGATCGACAACGGCTTCTACTACGACTTCGATTTCCCCGACGGCGTCACGCTCAGCGACGCGGACTTCGAGCGCATCGAGGCGAAGATGCGCGAGCACATCAAGGCCGACGAGCCGTTCGTGCGCAGCGAGATGACCGCGCAGGACGCGATCGAGCACTTCCGCAGCGAGGGGCAGGACTACAAGGTCGAGCTGATCGAGGACCTGGTCCGCGACAACGGCGTCGACGACGGTCTCGTTCTACGAGAACGGCCCGTTCCTCGACCTCTGCCGCGGCCCGCACGCGCCGACCACGGCCGCATCGGCGCGGTCAAGCTGCAGTCGCTCGCCGGCGCCTACTGGCGCGGCGACTCCAGCCGCCCGATGCTCACCCGCGTCTACGGCACGGCGTTCTTCAAGAAGAAGGACCTCGACGAGCACCTCGAGCGCCTCGAGCAGGCCAAGGCGCGCGACCACCGCCGCCTGGGCCCGCAGCTCGGCCTGTTCACGTTCTGCGAGATCTCGCCCGGCGCCGCGTTCTGGCTGCCCGAAGGGCACGACGCTCTTCAACTCGCTCGTCGCGCTCAACCGCCGCATGCAGCCGAGCGCGGCTACGTCGAGGTCAAGACCCCGCAGCTCTACGAGTCGAGCCTGTGCGAGACCAGCGGCCACTGGGGCAAGTACAAGGAGAACATCTTCATCAGCGAGTACGAGGACCGCGAGTTCGCACTCAAGCCGATGAACTGCCCCGGCCACTGCCACCTGTTCGGGCTGCAGCGCTGGAGCTACAAGGACCTGCCGTATCGCTGCGCCGAGCCGGGCCTGCTGCACCGCCGCGAGCCGGGCGGCACGCTGCACGGCCTGCTGCGCGTCCGGCACTTCTGCCAGGACGACGCCCACATCTTCTGCCGCGAGGACCAGGTCGCCGACGAGGTCAGCCGCCTGCCTGGAGTTCGCGCTTCGACTCTACGGCCTGTTCGGGCTGAGCGTCGAGTTCGAGCTGTCGACGCGGCCCGGACAACCGGATCGGCAGCGACGAGTTCTGGGACAAGACCGAGGGCGATGCTCGAGGAGTCGCTGCGCAGGGCGGCTACGAGTACAAGATCGCCGAGGGCGAGGGCGCCTTCTACGCGCCGAAGATCGACCTGCACATGACCGACTCGCTCGGGCGCTCGTGGCAGCTCGGCACCGTGCAGCTCGACTACAACCTGCCCGAGCGCTTCGGCCTCGACTACACCGGCGCCGACAACGCCGAGCACATGCCGGTGATGATCCACCGCGCGCTGTTCGGCTCCTTCGAGCGCTTCATCGGGATCCTGATCGAGGAGACCGGGGGCGAGCTGCCGGTGTGGCTGGCGCCTGTCCAGGCGATCGTGCTGCCCGATCGCCGACCGCCACAACGACGCCGCGCAGGCCGCCGCCGCCCGCTTCGCGCTGGACGGCATCCGCGTCGAGATCGACGAGCGCACCGAGTCGGTCGGGCGCAAGATCCGCGATGCCGAGCTGCAGAAGATCCCGTACATGCTCGTCATCGGCGACAACGAGGCAGCAGGACGGCATGGTCGCCCTGCGCCGTCATGGCGATGGCGATCAGGGCACGGTGGGGCTCGACGAGCTCGCCGAGCGGCTGGCCGCCGAGTCGGTCCCGGCCGCGTAGCGCCGGCGCAGCACGAGCAGCGCGACGCCGGCGACCCCGGCCACCGCGGCTGCGAGGCCCCACGGGAAGCTGTCGGACTGCGGCTCGTCCGCAGCCTGGTGCGCCGGCTTGGGGGCCGGTGCGGACACCTTCGGGGCCGGCGGCTCGGTGACGCGCAACGTCGACGTGTCGATCCGGCGGACCACCGCGCCCGACTGGTTCACGAGGTCGACGTGGCCGCCGCGGGCCGTGAGCTTGATCGCGGCGAGCTCGTCGGGCAGCAGGCCATGCAGGTCGATGCAGAACGCGCGGCCGCGGGCCAGGTCGAGCGCATGCACGAAGTTCTCCGCGCCGCCGGAGTACAGCGTGTAGGCCCAGCGCCCGTCGGCGCTCGTCGTGCGCGTCATCGGGAAGCCCGTCATCTTCTCGTCGGGGTTGCGCGGGTCGGTGATGGGCTCGGGCAGGAGCCGGCGGCTCGCGACGTCGTAGGCCCGCACCGCATAGTCGAGCGGGTCGGACCGCCCGCCGTGGTACTCGATGACGTACAGCCTGCGCCCGTCGGGCGACACGCCGTCGAGGCTGAAGTCGCCGTCCAGCGCCAGCCGGCGGGTCGGCCGCAGCGTCAGCGTGTCGACGAGCATCACGTGCGTGACGCGCGGCGGCGTCGGGCGGCGCGGGTCGATCAGGACGAGCGTGGCGCCGTCCGCGCTCAGGCCCGTCGTGCTCGCGTCCATCGCCACCGCCGCGACGACGCTCTCGCCCGGCAGCAGGCGGTGGCGCAGCGGCACGCCGTCGTCACGGCGCAGCTTGACCAGCGTCGTGGCGCCCCGGGCCGGCAGCGCGATGTAGCGATACGGGTCGCCCGGCGCGGTCGCTCCGGTCTGCGTGGTGTCCATGCCCGGCACGGGGTAGCCGGCGCCGGTGGCCACGGCGGGGGCGACGGCGCCGGCGGCCACGAGGGCGGCGAGCAGGTGGAGGCGCATGCCCCTTCTACGTCGCGAACGGCCTCCGGGTTCCCCGCCGCAACGCGAAGATCGCCACGGCGCCGAGGGCAGCCACCACGGCGGCCAGGCCCCACGGGAAGCTGTCCCCCGGCGCGCCGTCTGCGGCGGCGCGCGCGGACGGCGCCGGCGCCGCGCGCGAGATCGCGAAGGACCGGCGGTCGATGAACGCGATCGTGCCCTCGCCGGACCGCACCTGCAGCTGCGCGCCATGCACCGCGAGGCTCAGGCCGCTGATGTCGACGCCGGCGGGGAGCGCCGGGAGATCGATGCAGCGCGCGGTCCGCCCCGTCGTGTCCAGCGCGTGGACGAAGGGAGCCTTGCCCGCGCCGTCGTAGAGCGTGTAGGCCCAGCGGCCATCCGTGCTCGTCGCACGGCTCATCGGCAGCCCGTGCATCGCTTCGTCGCGCTCGCGCGGGTCGACGATCTCGCCGCGGTCGAGCCTGCGGGTGCGGAGGTTCAGGCTGCGGACCTCGTAGGCGAGCGGGTCCCACCGCGCCGTGTAGTGGATGAGGTACAGCGAGCGGCCGTCCGGCGAGATCGCGTCGACACTGAAGTCGCCGCGCAGTCCGATCGTCGCGCGCACGTGCAGCGACGGCGCGTCGAGCACCGCCAGCCGCGTGCGCCGCTGCGGGTACGCGATGCGCGGCCGGACGAGCACGAGCGTCCGCCCGTTGGCCGACAGGCCGGTCGTGGCGCCGTCCTGCGCGACGGCCGGGATCGTGAACGAGCCCGGCAACGTCGTGTTCGCCTGCAGCAGGCCGCCGTCGCGGTAGACCGACGCCACGACCGTGCGGCTCCCGGACCGGATCGCGAAGTAGCGCTCGCTCGAGCCGGGGACCGAGACGCCGGTGCGCGTGGTGTCGAGGTTGCCGACAGGCAGTCCGTCGGCGTGGGCCACAGGGGCGGCGACAGCCGTCAGCGCGACGGCCGCGAGCAGAGGGAGGCGCATGCCTCCGCTACGCGCGCAGGCAGCACGGAGGTCCGCTCAGCGGTTGAGCAGCTTGACGTGCTTGATGTGGCAGGGCGCGTTCGGGTGCAGGCGCTTGCAGCGCTCGCGCTTGATCCGCTCCTCGCCGTTCTGGCGCGACTGCCACGCCTTGTTGGCGCGCGTCTCGTAGCCGACGCTCTCGCCGCCCTCGGCCATCGCCTCGGCGTGGGCGACCTGGGCTGCGGCTGCGCGGTCCATGGTGACCGCGGGCTCGTCGTTCGAAGAGGATGCGCCACAACCCGCCGCGAACGCGGCCGCGGCGGCAACGGCGGCGGGAAGGCTGGACCTCAGGCGCACGGCGGGCAGTCTTGACGCCGATGGCGCGCCGTTCATCCTCCTCGAGGAGGATCTCTGGTCGTTCGCGCGGACGATCACGCCGATCTGCGATAGGCTTACCCCGTTGACCCGCCTCGCAAAGACGCCAGCGCGCACCGCTTGAAGCGCCGCAACCACAGCTAGTGCCGGTACCTCGCAGGTTCGACCGGCGACTCCCCGAGCGGGACACGACGCGGATCAACGAGCGGATCCGCGTACCTGAGGTACGCCTCATCGACGAGACCGGAGCGCAGGTCGGCGTCATGAAGACCGACGAGGCGCTGCGCTACGCCCAGCAGCGCGATCTCGACCTGGTCGAGGTCGCCCCCGAGGCGCGCCCGCCCGTCTGCCGCGTGCTCGACTACTCGAAGTACAAGTACGAGCAGGCCCAGAAGCAGAAGGCCGCGCGCAAGCACCAGCAGCAGATCAACGTGCGCGAGATCAAGTTCCGCCCGAAGATCGCCGAGCACGACTACGCCACCAAGAAGGGTCACGTCGAGCGCTTCCTGCGCCACAAGGACAAGGTCAAGGTCACGATCATGTTCCGCGGGCGCGAGGTGACCCACCCCGAGCGCGGCGTGATGATCCTCGACCGCCTGGCCGAGGATCTCGAGGATCTCGCCGTCGTCGAGCAGCGCCCCATCCAGGACGGGCGCAACATGACGATGATGCTCGGGCCGTCGAAGGCGGTGCTCGCCGGCACGCTCGAGGAAGAGCGCGCCGAGGCCGCCAGCGCTGCGGCTGCGGCTGCGGCGCAGAGCGAGGCCGATGCTGCCGCTGCCGCCGAGGCCCCCGCGCTGGACGGCAATGTGCCCGAGGCCGAGGCGCCTGAGCCTGAAGCGCCCGAGCCTGAGGCGCCTCAGGCCGATGCCGAGGCGCCGGCGCCGCAGGCCGACGACGCCGCCTAGCTTGCTTTCCGCCGATCGGTCTGGGAAGGTCAACCCGTCAGCGGTCGATCGGACTCCAGGAGGCGAACGTGAAGCGTCACGGCGGTTAGTTCCCAAGCCAGAAACTGGATTTCGCGGCTGCGCCCCGCTTCGTCATTCCCACGTGGACGTGATCGCGGTGGGCCGCAGTTGCTTTGACATGCTTGCGTAGCCTGCCGCTGCGGCCGTAGCAGGAGGCGTACGGCTCGAAGTCGTCCATGCCGGCACCCCAGTAGGAGCAGTCCCAGATCAGCTCCTCCACGCCCATGCGGCGTGCGAGCGCGTGCTCGTTGCCGGCCTCATCGGGCGCGAGCAGGAGGTCGATGAGGCGCTCCGCGTCGGCCCTGTCCGCGCGGTTGGTGACATCGAGGTGCCAGTCGATGGCGCGGTCCTCGGCGTGCAGTGACGCGGAGTGCCTGCCCCACCGCTCGCAGCGATAGGAGCCCCAGAACGTGCCGTGGCTGTGGGCCTCGAGCCAGTGCTGGAGGTCGAGCATGCCCTTGCGGTGCTGGGGGCCGCTGCAGTGCGTGGCGGGGTCGTAGACCTCGTCGTCGATCGGAGCCGAAAGGGTGTCGGCGGGATTGCCCGGGAGCGGGCCGAAGTTCGCGGGAAGGCGGAACGCCTGCGCGACGGACCCGCCTCCGGCATGAGCCCCGAGCGTCAGAGCGCAGCAGAGCGCGAGCAGCAGGATTCTCTGGACCATGCCCACTGCGGTCGGACCCCGGACCGGGATCCTTGAGGTTCTTTGTCATACTTCCGCGACCGTCATGCCGAAGATGAAGACCCATTCGGGCGCGAAGAAGCGCTTCAAGCTGACCGCCAAGGGCAAGGTCCGTGGCCGTCATGCCTTCTCGAGCCACATCCTCGAGAAGAAGACGCCGAAGCGTAAGCGCGGCTTCCGCAAGCCGATGGACGTCTCGCCGCATGACGCACCGCGCGTGAAGACGCTCCTGGGGGCGAAGCACAAGTGACCCGGGTCAAGCGCTCCGTCCACGCCAAGAAGAAGCGCCGCGCAACGCTCGAGCGCACGAAGGGCTTCCGCGGCGAGGCGAACTCGAACTACAAGCGGGCGAAGGAAGCGCTGATGAAGGCGGACGCGTACGCGTACCGCGACCGGCGCAACCGCAAGCGTGACTTCCGCCGCCTCTGGATCACCCGCATCAACGCGGCCGCGCGGCTCAACGGGATGAGCTACGGGCAGTTCATGCACGGCCTGAAGCTGGCCGGCATCGAGCTCGACCGCAAGATCCTGGCCGACATCGCCGTGCGCGATCCCGAGACGTTTTCCCGATTTGCCGATACCGCCCGCGAGGCGGCTGAATCGGCGGCCGCCGCCTAGGCGGGCAGCGACCACCGACAGCCGAAGGACCTCCCGGGCGCCCCAGTGGCGCCCTTTTTGTTGCCCCGACCACCACGTGATCACCTCCCACCACAACCAGCTCCTCAAGGACATCCGGCGGCTGCACCGGCGGCGCGAACGGTGGGCGGTTCGTCGCGGAGGGCGAGGACCTCGTGGCGGCGGCCGCGGCCGCCGGCTGGACGCCCGTCGTCCGGCTGCGGGCCGGCATCGACGTGGAGGAGGCGGCGCTGGCGAAGGTGTCGTCGCTGGGCTCCGGGACCCGCGAGCTCGCCGTCTACGAGGAGCGCTGGGCCGATCCCGTCGGGCCGGTGTGCGTCGCCCTCTGGGGCGTGAAGGACCCGGGCAACGTCGGCACCGTGCTGCGCGGCGCCCGCGCGTTCGGGGCATCCTGCGTCGCCATCGGGCCCAACACCGCCGATCCGTTCGGCACCAAGGCGGTGCGCGCGTCGATGGGGGCGATCTTCGAGGTGCCGGTCGCGCGCGTGGAGGACGTCGCCGCGCTGCCCGGGCGGCGCGTGGCGCTCGTCGCGCGCGCGGGCGAGCCGCTCAGCGGCCCGGGCGAGGGCACGCTCGTCGTCGGCGCAGAGCGCGAGGGACTGCCGCCCGACGTGGTCGCGGCCTGCGACGAGGTCCGCCACATCCCGATCGCGAGCGAGTCGCTGAACGCTGCGCAAGCCGCGACGGTCGCGCTCTACGAGTGGAATAGGGTCCGCGCCTGATGCTCGACCGGATCGATGCCATCCACGACGCCGCCGTGGCGGAGATCGAGTCGGCCGGCACCGCCGCCGCCCTCGAGGAGCTGCGGGTCAAGCACCTCGGGCGCAAGGCAGAGCTCCCGAACCTCCTGCGCGGCGTCGCACAGCTCCCGCCCGAGGAGCGCGGCGCGGTGGGCAAGCGCGCCAACGAGGTCCGCCGGGCGCTCGAGTCGCTGATCGAGGAGCGCGCGGCGGCGCTGGAGGCCGGCGAGCTCGACGCGCGGCTGGCCGCCGACACCGTCGACATGACGCTGCCCGGCAGCCCGCCGGAGCCGGTGGGGCGCCTGCACCTGATCACTTCGACTCGGCGCGAGATCGAGGACGTCTTCATCGGGCTGGGCTTCGACGTCGTCGAGGGGCCCGAGGTCGACACCGTCTTCTACAACTTCGACGCGCTCAACCACGACCCCGCGCATCCGGCGCGGTCGCGGTCGGACACCTTCTACGTCGACGACGACACGCGTGCTGCGCACGCACACCTCGCCGATGCAGATCCGCGCGATGCAGCAGTGGCCGCCGCCGCTGGCGATCATCGTCCCCGGCCGCGTCTACCGGCGCGACTCCGACGCGACGCACTCGCCGCAGTTCACGCAGATCGAGGGGCTGTGCGTCGACGAGGACATCACGCTCGCCGACCTCAAGGGGGTGCTGCTGGCGTTCGCGCGGGCGATTTTCGGCATGGACCGCGAGATCCGGCTGCGCCCGCACTTCTTCCCGTTCACCGAGCCGTCGGTCGAGGTCGACGTGTCGTGTTTCAATGCGCGGCGAGCGACGGCTCGCCCTGTCGACTGTGCAAGGGCTCGGGCTGGATCGAGATCCTCGGCTCGGGCATGGTCGACCCGAACGTGTTCGGGTACGTGCGCGAGCACGGCTACGACCCGGAGAAGGTGCAGGGTTTCGCGTTCGGCATGGGCGTCGAGCGCATCGCGATGCTCAAGCACGGCGTCCCCGACCTGCGGCTGTTCTTCGACAACGATCTGCGCCTCCTGGAGCAGTTCGGATGAGGGTGCCTCTCGAATGGCTCCGCGACTACGTGCGCCCGGATCTCGGGTTGCGCGAGCTGGCCGAGCGCCTGGCACTGACCGGCACCGAGGTCGACGGGCGTGCACCAGCACGGCGTCGGCGCGGTCGACGGGTTCGTCGTCGGCAAGGTGCTCAGCGCCGAGCGCCATCCCGACGCGGATCGGCTCACCGTCTGCCTCGTCGACATCGGCGAGGACGAGCCGTCGCAGATCGTCTGCGGCGCGCCGAACGTCGCGGCCGGGCAGACCGTCGCGGTGGCGCGGCCCGGTGCCGTGATGCCCGACGGCACGAAGCTCGGCAAGGCCAAGCTGCGTGGCGTCGAGTCGGCGGGGATGATCCTGGCCGAGGACGAGGTCGCGATCGGGACCGATCACGCGGGCACGATGGAGCTCGCGGAGGGCCCCGCGCCAGGGACGCCGCTGATCGAGGTCCTGCCGATCTCCACCGACGTGCTCGACCTCGAGATCACGCCGAACCGGCCCGACTGCCTCGGCGTCTACGGCGTCGCGCGCGAGGTGCACGCGGCGACGGGCGCGGAGCTGAAGGCGCCGCCATGGGCGCGCGACGAGCACCCCGCCGGCGACGAGATCCCCGGCGTGTCGGTCGACGTGCGCACGGAGCTGTGCCCGCGCTTCACGGTCCGCGCGTTCGAGAACGTGACGATCGGGCCATCGCCGCTGTGGCTGAAGGCGCGCCTGAGCGCCGCCGGACAGCGCCCGATCAACAACGTCGTCGACATCACCAACTACGTGATGCTGATGACGGCCCAGCCGCTGCACGCGTTCGACTGGGATCGCGTCGAGGGCGGCTCGCTCGTCGTGCGCCAGGCCAACGACGGCGAGCGCATGACGACGCTCGACGACATCGAGCGCACGCTGGACTCCGACATCGTCGTGATCGACGACGCCCAGGGGCCCACGTCGATCGCCGGCGTCATGGGCGGCCAGCGCTCGGAGGTGTCCGACGCGACGACGCGCGTGCTGATGGAGGTCGCGACCTGGAACGGCCCGAACATCAACCGCACGTCGAACCGGCTGAACCTGCGCTCGGAGGCGAGCTCTCGCTTCGAGAAGGGCCTGAGCAGGCGCATGACGCTGGAGGCGCAGGCTGTCGCGTCGAGGCTCATCGTCGAGCTCTGCGGCGCGACCCCGGTGGGCGGCACGATCGACATCGGCGGCCCGGGCCCCGACCCCGCGCCGATCCGGCTGCGGACGCGACGGGTCGCCGCGCTGCTGGGCACCGAGATCCCGACCGACCGCGCCGCCGCGATCCTGCACGCGCTGGACTTCGACACGGCGCCCGCGCCGGACGGCCTGGACGCCACGCCGCCGCACGTGCGCCTCGACGTCGCGCGCGAGGCGGACGTGATCGAGGAGGTCGCGCGGCTGGACGGCGTCGACAAGCTCCCGGCCACGCTGCCGGCCCGCCGCCGGCTGGCCGCAGCCAAGCTCACGCACGGCCAGCGCGTGCGCCGGCGCGCCGAGGACGTGCTGGTGGGGCGCGGCCTGTACGAGATCGCCGGCTGGTCGTTCACCGACCCGGGCGTCCTGGACCGGCTGCGGCTGCCCGCCGACAGTCCGCTGCGCGACGTCGTGCGGGTCGAGAACCCGCTCAGCGAGGCCCAGTCGATCCTGCGCCCGTCGATCCTCGGCTCGCTGCTGGAGGCGGCGCGGCTCAACACGGCGCGCGGCATGCCCGAGCTTGCGCTGTTCGAGTCGGGCACCGTCTACGCGGCGCCGCTCGGCTGGCCGACGAGCACCACGCGCTGGGCGTGCTCGTGACCGCGGGGGGCGGGGGCCGACGTCTTCGCGGCGAAGGGCCTGCTCGAGGCCGTGCTCGGCACGCTGCGGGTCGACTGGCAGGTCGAGCCGCGCAGTTCGGCCGTTCCTGCACCCGGGGCGCAGCGCGGCCGTGGTCGCGGGCGGGGAGCGGCTGGGCTTCATCGGCGAGGTGCATCCGCTCGTCGCGCGCGCGTGGGAGCTCGAGCGAACCCTGGCGGCGTTCGCGATCGACATGGGGAAGGTCGCGGCCGCGGCGCCCGAGGTGACGACGTACTCGGACGTGACGAGCTTCCCGCGCGCTGCGCCAGGACCTGGCGGTCGTGGTGGCCGCCGACGTGCCCGCGGCGCGCGTGCTCGAGGTCGTCCGCGGCGCCGGCGGCAACCTGCTCGCGCACACCGGCGTGTTCGACGTGTACACGGGCGAGCAGGTCGGGCGAGGGCCGCGTCTCGCTGGCGCTGCACCTCGAGTTCCGCGCGCCCGACCGGACGCTCACCGACGAGGACGTCGCGCCTGTGCGCGACGCGATCGTCGCCGCCTCCAGGAGGAGCTGGGGGGCGAGCTGCGTGGGTGAGCGTCGCGTCGCCGTCCTCGGTGCCAGCGGCTTCGCGGGCGCGCTCGCGGCGCGCCTGATCGACCGGCATCCGTTCTTCCAGCTCGAGGCTGTGACCTCGCGCAGCGACGCCGGCCGGCGGCTCGACGAGCTCTACCCGCAGCATCGCGTGGACCTCGTGCTCGACGCCTACGACGTGGACGAGCTCGGCGCGGTCGACGCGGCGATCGTCGCGTACCCGCACGGCGCGGCGGCGCCGGTCGTGGCGGAGCTGCACGAGCGCGGCGTGAAGGTGGTGGACCTGAGTGCGGACTTCCGGCTGCGAGACGTCGCGACCTACGAGGCGCACTACGTCGAGCATCCGAACCCGAGCTGATCGGCGAGGCCGCTACGGGCTGCCGGAGCGCTACCGCGACGCGATCGCGAGCGCCTCGATCGTCGCCTGCCCGGGCTGCTTTCCGACGGCGGCCGTCCTGGCGCTCGGGCCGCTGGCGGCCGGGAGCGCGTGGTCATCGACGCGAAGACCGGCGTCTCGGCGCCGGCCGCGCGGCGACGGAGACCACGCACTTCGTCTCGGTCGACGAGAACGTCAAGGCCTACGGCGTCGGCACGCCATCGCCACACGCCGGAGATGGAGCAGGAGCTGGGGTGTGCCGGTGACGTTCGTGCCGCACCTCGTGCCGCTCGACCAGGGCGAGCTGCTGACCTGCTACGTAGGGCGAGACGCGACGTGGACGTCGGGCCTGCTTCGAGGAGGCCTACGCGGACGAGCCGTTCGTCGAGCTCGTCGACCGGCCGCCCGGCGTGCGCGACGTGCGCGAGACGAACTTCTGCCGCATCCATGCCCGGCGACGGGCAGGGCGCGCGATCGTGTTCGCCGCGATCGACAACCTCTGGAAGGGGACGGCCTCGCAGGCGGTCCAGAACCTGAACCTGATGTTCGGGCCGCCCGAGAGGAGGGATGCTCTGAGCTTCTTCCGCTCGCGCTGGGTCGAGGTGCCCGGACACGTCGCGCGAGCCTCCGGGCCGCTGCCCCGGGCTTCCGCGCCGCCGGCGCCGCCGCGGGGATCAAGCCGTCGCGGGGCGCTCGACGTCGGGCTGCTCGTCTGCGACGGGCCCGAGCCGGTGAGCGCGGCGCGCTTCACACGCTCGGGGACGCTCGCCGCGCCCGTGATCGTCACCAGGGAGCGCACCCAGCTCGACGGCCTGCGGGCGGTCGCCGTGAACTCCGGCAACGCCAACGCGGCGACCGGGCGGCCGGGGCTCGACGAGGCGGCGAAGATGCAGGGCGGCGCGGCGATGGCTCCGCGACGACCGAGGACCGCGTGGCGGTCTGCTCCACGGGCGTGATCGGCGTGCCGCTGCCGGGCGAGAAGGTGCTGAAGGGCCTGCTCGCGTGCTCGCGCGAGCTGCGCGCCGACGGCGACGCGGACTTCGCCGAGGCGATCATGACGACCGACGCGTTCGAGAAGCGCTGCTCGCTCGAGGTCGCCCTGCCGTCGGGGACCGTGCGGATCAGCGCGCAGGCCAAGGGCGCGGGGATGATGCAGCCGAACTTCGCCACGATGCTCTGCTTCGTGCAGACCGACGCGGCGCTGGCGCCGGAGACGGCCGACCTGCTGCTCGGCGTCTGCGTGAAGCGCTCGTTCGACCGCATCACCGTGGACGGGCAGCTGTCCACCAACGACACGGTGATCCTGATGGCATCGGGCGCCAGCGGCGTGCGCGTCGCGCCCGAGTCCGAGGACGAGCTGGCGTTCGGCCAGGCGCTCGACGCCGTGCTTCGCCAGCTCGCGCTGGACATCGTGCGCGACGGCGAGGGCTCCAAGCGCGTCGGGCGCGTCGTCGTGCGCGGCGGCAACCCGGGCGGGGTGGAGGCGGTCGCGCGCGCGGTCGGCAACTCGCCGCTCGTCAAGGCCGCGCTCCACGGCGGCGATCCCAACTGGGGCCGGATCGTCGCAGGCCGTGGGCGGCGCCCTGCTGGACACCGCGCCGCTGCCGGTCGACGTGGCCATCGAGGGCATGCAGGTCTGCAGCGCCGGGTTCGTCATCCCGCACGACACGGCCGACTGGCCTCGCGCGTCGCGGGCGACGAGGTCGAGTACGTGGTCGGCCTGCCCGGCGACGGGCACGAGACAGAGGTCTTCTTCTCCGACCTCTCCTACGACTACGTGCGCATCAACGCCGAATACACGACCTAGATGCACCCGTCCGCCCACGCACAGATGGGTCTGAGCATCGAGCGGTACATGGACAAGGACCGCAGCTACAAGGTGCTCGACTTCGGGTCGGGCATCTCGCGGCAGCAGACGCTGACGCACCGCAGCCTGCTCGAGGACTACGACTGCGAGTACACGGGCGTCGACATTCGCGCCGGCGACAACATCGACGTCGTCATGACGAAGCCCTACCGGATCCCGCTCCCGAGCAGGAGCTTCGATGTCGTCCTCAGCGGCCAGGTGTTCGAGCACGTGCCGTTCTTCTGGGCGTCGCTGCTCGAGATCGCCCGGGTGATGAAGCCGCGCGCGTACTTCTTCATGACCGTGCCCTCGCGTGGACACGAGCATTCGACCTACGACTGCTGGCGCGTCTACCCGGATGGTCTGCGGGCGATGGCCGCGTGGTCGCGGCTCACGCTGCGGGAAGGGTTCACCGACTTCCCACCGACCGCCGGCGGGCGCAAGCACGACTTCAAGGCGATCGACGACACGAACTACTACTGGGGCGACACCGTGGGCGTGTTCCAGAAGCCGGCGCGCTACCCATCGCTGCGAGCGGCCGTCCTGAGGGTGCCCGTCCGGCTGTGGGCGAACCGGATCGCCGACCTCGAGGGCGTCCCGCTCGCGCGTAAACCGCCGAGGCGCCGTCGGGATGTGCTGGGAAAACGACCGCAAGGTTCTGCCTGACGCTGCGTTGCAGCGTCCGGTCTCCTACCCGATCTCCTCGCAACCCAAGACAAAGCGCGACTGGAAAGCGCCTTCGGCCAGCTCGACGCAATCCTCGCGCAAGAGCGAGCAACGTGGAGCTGAACCCGAGTATCGCCGCGCGCCCACCGGTCAAGCAAGACAACGCGACGACCCGATGCAGACGGGTGACTTCAACGCGAGTCTCCGCCTCGGTGCAGGGGTGCTGACGATCAACCTGTTCGTCATCTTCGCGCTGGCGCCGAGCGCGTAGGCGGCCGGAACCGGGCCACACCCCGCTTGGACGGTGAACGCTGCTCCGGCTCAGCGCTGCCTAAAGTGTCGCTATACGACACCAGGGCAGGACCGAGCCGCAGAGCGTCTGCCCAACACGACGGGCTCGGGAACGTCGAACCCGCATCACGATGGAAGGCGAATACGGACGGCGCTGGCGCGCTGAGGCGTCGTTGATCGTGGGAGCTGGCTCTCGGGCGGCCCTGGCGACGCGAACGCCCAATGACGTCGATCTCGACTAGCGGCAGAGAACCTTCCGCAGTCCATGCCAACCACGACAGCGTGCTCCGCGACGCGAGACCGGTGAGGCGGAGCCGAAGCGGGGCGAGCGCGGCGAAGGTGGCGCGCTGCCATCGCCGGCCGGGT
>CAWCEB010000103.1:0-7809 GCA_963794105.1 uncultured Actinomycetes bacterium
GCTCAATCGCCGATGTTGCTGCGGGCTGACCCCCGACCGCAACGTGCGCACCATCACATCGTCGGGCCCCGGCTCGGGCAGCGTCACAGGCCGGATCTCCCCGCACCCGGGCGCGCGCAGCCAGAACACATCCGCATGGGCCTGCACGGAGCTCAGCTTGCCAGAACGCGCGACGAGCCCTTCCACGCTCGGGGCCGAAGCGCCAGCTCAGTGGGCTGTATGGCAGTGATTTCGCGCCCGCATGGAGTCCGCGACCCTGCCGCGGGCTCTGTACAGCCGACTCGTGATGGTCCCCTCGCGCACACGCAGGAGCCTGGCGGCCTCACCGTAGGACAGGCCCGCCACATCGACCGCCACGAGCGCGTCGCGGAACTCGTCGGGCAGGGCCGCAATCACCGCGAAGACCTCGCGCGCCTCGGTCGCGGCCGGCGGGTCGGCGGCGTCGCTGCCCGTGTCAGCCAGGGCGAGGTCATCCAGCGCGACGTCGGCCGGCAGCGGGCGCCGCGCGGCGGCACGGCGCTGAGAGATGAACGTGTTGCGAAGTGCGCGCAGGAGGTAGTAGAGGTCGCCGTCGCCGCGCACGATGCGCGGACGCTGCAAGACGCGAGCGTAGGTGTCCTGCACGAGATCCTCCGCGTCCTGTCGCGAGCCGCACATCCCCCACGCGGCGCGGTACAGGCGGTCGATGTGATCCGGCAGACGATCGGGGTCCAGGACGTGCGACCGGGCGTCTGATGAGGCCACGACTTCGGCAGGTCATCGAGGTTCCCGTCGTTCGGTCGATCCGATCGGCTTGGCCCGGGCGAGCGCTTTGACGTCGTCGGCGGTGAGCGGCCGGCCACCGACGCCCCACTCTCCGCTGGCGACTTCCTCGACGATGCACCAGATGGTTGGCGCATGTTCTCTCCTTCGATCGCGACCATGGCGTCGGTGAGGCGCTCGACGATCTCCTGTTTCTGGGGGGCGGTGAACACGCCCGCGATGACCGTGACTTGAATCAGCGCCATGCCGTCCTCTTGTGATTGCCGTCGGGGGGATCGTCCGCCGGTCCATGGCTGCGCGCATCGGGCGCTTCCCCTGACATCGACCCCCGAACATTGCGGGGTACCGGTTTCGGCGCGTACGATCGAACGGCGCATGTACGAGTCCGGCCCTCGCCCTGGCCGGACGCGCTGCTCGAGCGCGACCACGAGGTGGAACGGGATCCGGGCCGCGGTGCGCGCTGTGGGACAGCAGGCTGGCGCGGCGCTCGTGATCGAGGGCGTCGCCGGGATCGGGAAGTCACAACTGCTCGATCTCACACGCCTTCAGGCATCGAAGCTGGGCCTGAGGGCGCTCAGTGCGCGGGCGACGGAGCTCGAGCAGGGATTCCCGTTCGGGGTCATCCGGCAGCTGTTCGAGCGCACGCTGGTCGAGGCTGAACCGGGCGAGCGCGATCGGTGGCTGGCGGGTGCCGCAGCGCTGGCCGATGATGTCCTGACCGGACCGCCGAGCCGCGCGTCGACGGGCTCGGTGACCAGTGAGCCGGCGAGCGCTCCCGGCTACGCGTGGCAGCACGGCCTGTACTGGCTCGCGTCGAATCTCTCGACGGACTCGCCGCTGGTGCTCGTCGTCGACGACCTGCAGTGGTGCGACGCGCCTTCGGCCCGAGCGCTGGCATTCATCGCCCGCCGGCTCGAGGGACAGCCGCTGGGCTTGATCGTGGCGACCCGGCCGCTCGACCCTGAGCTGACGCCCGACGCGGCGACGCTCGTCGGCGATCCGGCTGCCGAGGTGCTGCGGCCCGCACCGCTGACGGAGACGGCGACCGGCGCACTGGTGTCCGACCGGTTGTCCGGCGAGCCTGACGAGCGGTTCGTGCGTGCCTGCCTCGAGGTGACGGGCGGCAACCCGTTCCTCGTCGGTGAGCTGCTGAACGAGGCGGCCGCCCGGGGCCTCGCTCCGACGTCGGCCGCGGCCGCGGAGGTGGCGACGATCGTTCCCCGCGGCGTCGCCAACGCGGTCCTGCTCCGGCTCGCACGGCTGGCGCCGCCCGCGGCCGCGCTGGCGCGCGCGCTCAGCACGCTCGGCGACGGCGCGCGCATCGGCGACGCCGGGCGCCTGGGAGGGCTCGCCGACACCGAGCTGGAGGCGGCGACGTCGGCACTGGTCGCCGCCGGCGTCATGGAATCCGGCGGCACGGTCCGTTTCACCCATCCGATCGTGCGCTCGGCGATCTACGACGACCTGTCGCCCGCGGAGCGCGAACGGATGCACCATGCGGCGGCAGCCATCCTGCGGGAGCGCGGTGCACCGACCGGCCAGGTCGCGGCACACGTCATGCACACCGAGCCTGCCGCTGACGTGGAGGCGGTGGCGTTGCTTCGAGACGCGGCTCGCAACGCGCTGGGCCTGGGCGACGCCTCCGGCGCGGCCGCTGCTGCTCGCCCGCGCGTTGAACGAGCCCCCGGCTGACGGCGACCGCGCAGCTGTCGTGCTCGAGCTCGGCCAGGCGCTCGCCCGCGCCGGCGCACCTGAGGCGATCGATCCGCTGTCGGAGATCGTCGAGAGCGGCGATGACGCGGACGCGATCGCCGCGGCGGCGATCGAGCTCAGCGGCATGCTCTTCTTCGGCGGTCGCTCAGCCCATGGAGCGGCGATCCTGCGCCGTGCCCAGGATCGACTGCCCGCCGGGGAGCCCGCGCGCGAGCAGCTCGAGGTCGCCCTGCTCGGCCTCAGCTCCACGTCGGCGTCCGCCCGGCGCGAGGCCAGCGCGGCAATCGCCGCGCTGCGAGACCCGGGCGGCCCGGCACACGACATGTTGCAGGCCACGACGCTCGCCACGCTGGCCATGGAAGAGGTATTGACGTGGGCTCGGCGGCCGCGGCCGCCGACCTCGCGCAGCGCGCGATCGCGGCGGGCCTCCCGGCAAGACCCCCACCGCGGGGAGAACTGGGCGCTCCTGGCGCTGGGCGCACTCGGGGTCGCGGACGGTCTGGACGCCGCCCTACGGGGCGCCGACGAGATCCTTGCGCGAGCGCGCGAGCGAGGTGCGGCACTGACGGTCGTGACCATCTCGTCACTCCGAGCGCTCATCGCGCTTCGCCGTGGAGACCTGGCCGCCGCCCAGGCGGACGCGCAGACGGCGATCGAGCTCGCGCCCGACCTGCTCGGCGCCCGGTTCCTCGTCCTGGCGGTGTCGGCCGCGGTGCTCGCGGGTCTCGACGCGGACGAGACACCCGACTCCCTTCGGCGGCTCATCGACCGCACCGGCGTTCGGTACGACACCGAGTTCACGTCAAGCTCCCAGCTGCGCTACGCCTCGGGCATGCTTCGCGCAGCGGCCGGCAACCACGAGGCCGCGATCGAGGAGCTTTGCGGCTGCGCGCTCGACGACGCGGCCTTCGGCGGCGAGAACCCGGCCATGCTCGCCTGGCGGTCGGCAGCGGCGCTCTCGCTGGCCGAGCTGGGGCGCCACGGCGAGGCTCGCGCCCTGGCAGCCGACGAGCTGAGCCGCGCCCAGTCGTTCGGCGCACCGCGCGCGATCGGCATCGCGCTGCGCGGCCAGGCGCTCGTCGGCCCGCCCGCCGACCGGTTGGACGGGCTCGCGGCGGCGCTTGCCGTGCTCGCGCCATCGCAGGCGCGGCTCGAGCACGCGCGCGTGCTGCTCGACCTCGGTGCTGCGCGCCGCGCCTCCGGACAGCGCACCGCGGCCCGCGAGCCTCTGCTGGAAGGGCTCGCGCTTGCGGCACGCTGTCGTGCCAAGGCCCTGGAGCGCAGGGCTCGAACGGAGCTCGCCGCGATCGGCGTGCGGCCGCGCACCACCGACCGTTCGGGCGCGGACTCGCTGACACCGAGCGAGCGTCGCGTCGTCGAGCTCGCTGCGGCGGGCGGCACCAACCGCGCGATCGCCCAGGCCTTGTTCGTCACGGAGAAGACCGTCGAGACGCACCTGGGACGAGCCTTCCGCAAGCTCGACGTCTCGTCTCGCCGGCAACTCCCGGACGTGCTACCGAGCGCCGCGGAGTAACCGTCATTCGTGTCACGGGTGAGCGGCTCGCGCCAGGAAGGTCCGCACCGCCCGGATCCCCGCCGGCGACCTGAGGACACCGTGCCCGACGCCCGGCAGCACCCGAATCGTGGCGTTCGGCGTCCAGCGTGCTTGCTCGCGCATCCATGACACGGTCGTGCTCAGGTCGGCTGCGCCTTCGAGCAGCAGCGCCGGCACCGGCGGCAAGGGCCGGCTGAGGGCCGTCTTCGGCGGCTCGGTCGGGGGCCAGTGCCGACACAGCTCGATCAGGCCGTTGCGCGACGCGGTGGCGGCGTCGAACGGCCACACCCCGTCGTCCGTGGCAGGGGCGGTGCTGCGCGCGGCCAGCGGCGCGTCGGCCGCCCACGGGAGGCGCGAATCGGCACACAACGCGGCCGCGTGCAGGCCCTGGCTCAACACCGTCGCCGGTGCGGCCTGCGCACGACGCGTGACGCCGACGAGTCGGTTCAGCCGGCGCCTGTCGCCCGCGGCTGCACGCTTCAGCGTCGCCGGGACGCCGGGGAAGTCAGGCGCGGCGATGCTCAGCGCGGTGAGCGCGTCGAGCACCGCCGGGCCGTCCGCGCCGCGTTGTAGCGCCCGGTGCAGGTCGCGTGCCGGGTCGGTGCGGCACCGACGGCACGCGGCCCGCAGGACGCGCGCGGTCGCCCTCAGGTTGGCCTCCAGCGTGGCGTCGACGCCGGTCTGTGGGACGACCGACGCCAGGACCAGCCCGGCGACGTTGCGCGGATGAGCGAGTGCGTAGCGCTCGGCGACGTAGGTGCCGTACGAGACGCCCATGATCCACATCCGCCTGGCCTGGAGCGCGCGCCGCAGCGCCTCGAGGTCGGCGACGACCTGGGTGGTCGTGTAGAACGCCCGGCGGGGGCCGAGGCGCCGCGCGCAATCGCGCACCGCTGACGCAGGCGGGACCGTCAGGTCGGAGGTGCCCATCGCCCGCTGCAGGGCCGGGCACCGAAGCGCGACCGCGCCCGTCCCGCGCTGGTCGATCGTCACGATGTCGAACCGATCCGCCAGGGCGCCCAGGAGCGAACGCGTGCGGCGCAGAAACGGGACGCCGGGCTGCCCCGGCCCACCGGTCAGCGCGAGAAGAACCGGTCGCTGCGGATCTCCGACAGCCGCAATGCGCAGCGCGAGCCGCCGACCGCCCGGACGCGCGGGGTCGAGCGCCACGCCCAGGGTCGCGCAGCGCGCGTGCGGCGCGACGTCGCATGGGCGCATACGAAGCGGCGCCGAGGCGTGCGAGGCGGGGCTGCCCGAGCTCGTGGTGTGGGCGCCGGCGCCACACCCGATCCCCGCGGCGGCGAGGAGCGCGCCGGCGATGGCTGTTGCTGAACGTAGAACCCGCTGCGGTCGCACGGTCGGCGGGAGCTGCCGCCGCCCGCGAGGCACGACCCTCAGGTCACCGCCTTCTTGACGAGCGCGGCGATCTTCTTCTCCTCGGCGGCGGTCAGCTCCTTCAGCGCGAACGCCGTCGGCCACATCGCGCCCGCGTCGAGGTTCGCCTTGTCGCTGAAGCCCAACGTCGCGTACCTCGTCTTGAACTTCTGCGCGCTTTGGAAGAAGCAGACGACCTTGTCGCCCTTGGCATACGCAGGCATTCCGTACCAGGTTCTCGGCGAGAGGTCGGGCGCGCTGGCTTTGATGATGGCGTGGAGCCGCTCGGCCATGGCGCGATCCTGTTCGGGCATCTCGGCGATCTTCGCGAGCACGTCGCTTTCCCCATCCGCTTTGCCTGCGCGCGAGCCGCGGCGCGTGGCCGTCTTCACCTCTTGGGCACGCTCCTTCATGGCGGCTCGTTCCTCGTCGGTGAATCCCTTGGGCCGTGTTCTCTCAGTCATTGGCTGACCTCCAGTCTTATCGTGACACGACGGGCCTCACCCGGGCATGACGATGAGGCGCAGTCGCGCCGCCTTGGACCGGTTGCCGGCCGCGTCGCGCGCAGTCACGCGGAGCCGGTAGCGCCCGGGGCGCAGCGCCCTGCGCCCGAGCCGTCCGCTCAGCCGCACCAAGCCCTTGCCGGCCGCCATCCGGCGGGTCAGTGTGCCCGCGCGCCGGTAGACCGGCCGCCCCTTGCGCGCACGAGTCGCGCGCGCGACGACGATCGACAGCGTGCCGGCCTCCGAGGACACGAAGCGCAGCACCGTGCCACGGCGAACCGCCGCCGACAGCGCGGTCGACGCGCGGGCGACCCTGATGCGCACGCGGCTCAGGCGCACATTGCGCAGAACCGGCGCGACGGTGTCGCCCGCGCCTGGCGTGCTGCCCCCGTCGCCACCGCCGCCCGGTGTGCCGTCGGGGTCGTTCGCCGCACAGTCGGCCCGGAACGTGCGCACGTAGGCCTGCCCGTAGTCGCTCGGCGGGCCGAACAGCGCGTCACGGGTTCCGAAGCTGACGCACCCGCCGGCTTCGGTGATGTCTCCGGGCTGGGCGTCCTCCTGGACCGGCGCACCGGCCGGCCCCTGCCGTCGCGAGGCGAGCGCGGTCGCGCCGGTGAGGAGGTCGCGTCGGTACACGAGGGTCGGACCCGCCGACCCGCCCGCGAGGTTGCCGGCCCCCGAGGCGAATGCCACATAGCGCCCGTCCGGGCTGATGGTGCCTCCCCACGAGTCGGCGTCCGACGGCGCGCCGTCGGCGCCGTCGGCCCGGCTCGCGACGACGAGCGTACTGGCGGCCAGGTCGCGCACGAAGACCTTGGACACCGGCAGCGTCGCCCCGAGCAGGTTCGTCGCCGAGGAGTCGAACGCGATCCGCGTGCCGGCGTCGTCGATCGACGCTCGCCAGGCCGCCGCGTCGCCCTTGACCCCCGACGGCGTTGCGCTCACGACGCGCGTGGTGCCCGCGCTGAGGTCGCGCAGGTGCACGTCACGCACCGCATCGGTGTCGCCGTCGCCGAGGTTCTTCGCCTCCGACAGGAACGACACGCGCGTCCCGTCGGCGTTGATATCGGGTCCGAAGCTCGGGGCGTCCCCCTTCGCGGCCACGGCGCCGTCGCCACGGCTGACGAGGATCGTCCGGCCCGCGGCCAGGTCGCGGACATGGACGTCGGACAGCGAGTCGCTGTCGCCGTCCCCGAGGTTCGTGGCGGTGGCGGCGAACGCGACGCGCGATCCGTCCGCATCGAGGGCCGGCGCGTTTGACGCCGCGTCGCCGGCCGCGCCGTCGGCGCCGTCGGCGCGACTGGCCAAGAAGGTGCGCCCACTGGGGAGATCGCGCACCCAGACTTCGGCGGGCCCCTGCGGCAGCGCCGCCGAGAACGCGACGCGCTGCCCATCGGCGCTGATCGCGGGCGTGCCGATCGACCCCGTGAACGGCGCTCCGGCGGGGCCGTCGGCGCGGCTTGCGAGCGTGATGTCCCCCGTGACCCGATCGCGGACGAAGATCCCGGAAACCGCGCCGTCGAGCAGCCCGAGGCCAGGGGCGCGGGAGTGGAACGCCGCGTAGCGGCCGTCGGCGCTCAGCGCCGCGACGCCGCTGAACCCGCCGGTGTTCACGAACGGGGTGAGCCCGGCCGGCCGCGCGACCGAGACGGTGCGCTGCGGGTCGGCGGAGAGGTCGCGCAGGATCACGTTGGAGAGCCGCGGGTCGACGTCGGGGGTGATCCCGTGCACGAGCTCCGCGGCGACCTTCGAGCCGTCGCCGCTGACCGCGACCGCGTTCGCATTCGCGTTGGCCACGGCGCCCGAGGTGCCGTCCGCCCGGCTGGCGATCTGGAGCACGTTCGTCTGCACGTTCTTCACGTAGGCGTCCGTGCTCGGGTTCGGGTCTGCCGCGTCGAGCCC
>CAWCEB010000104.1:0-44736 GCA_963794105.1 uncultured Actinomycetes bacterium
CTTGGGCTGCCTAAGTCGCTATATGCGCGAACTATGCCGCCCAAGTCGTGTTAGGCGCCGCCCGCGCCGCGGGCTGCCGGCCCGACCCCCGTGACATTGGGGTCTGACCCTTTTGTCCCCGTGACATTGGGGTTCTGACCGCTTATTGTTCCCACGCTCGGGGCCCACGCCGAACACCGGCGCACCGTCCCCTTCTCCCTCGACGCCCGACCACGCCGCGCGCACCGCGAACGCCCGGACTGAAAGCTGCACGCACCTCGGCCATCACCCAGTCGAGGGCGCGGTCGCCAGCGCGAGGCCGATGCGCTCGACGGTCGTCGGGTGCGTGCCGGCGAGGAGCGAGAGCCAGCGGGGCGGGTCGGGGTCGCCCAGGTTCTTGAGCGTGATGCGGCGCTGGAAGTCGACGAAGGCCTGGATGTCGCCGGTCACCTCGAGGGCGTAGGTGTCGGCGCGGCGCTCGATCGCGCGTGACAGGCGGTTTGCGGCGACTCCGATCGGCGCCGTCACGAGGGCCGACGCAGCGGCGAGCGCCGGAAGCGAGGGTTCGGGCCGGCAAGGCGGGAGATCGCGAACGTCGCGGGCGGCGCGACCAGCGCGAGGTAGACCAGACCGCGGCGCACGTCGCGATAGCGGACGTGGGCGAGCTCGTGGGCCACGACGAGCCGCGTCTCGGCGCGACTGAAGTCGCGGATCAGGGTGTCGTAGAGGACGACGCGCTTCGTCGGCCCGAGGCCCGTGACGTACGCGTTTGCGGCCGTCGTGCGCCGCGACGCGTCGACCGAGAGCACGCGGCCCACCCTCAGCCCGGCCCGCCCGGCAAGCTCGAGGATGTCGTCGCGGGCCGGCCAGGCGGCAGGTCGGTGAAGCGGTTGAAGAGCGGTGCGAGCAGCACCGGGCCGGCGTAGGTGAAGGCCGCGCTGGTGGCGACCGCGGCCCCGCTCCCCGCGATCCACCAGCGCGAACCGAGCCGCCGCACCAGCGCCGTGGCGGCCGCGCCGGCCGCGGCGCCCTCGACCCCGCGGATCGCCAGCGACTTCGCGACGTCGACGGCCCAGCCGCGCCACGGCTGCGTGATGAGGCCCACCGCCATCGACCGCCGCCGGGCCACCGCCGCGAGCGGCAGCGGGGCGATCGCGAGGCTGAGCGTCAGAACCGCACCCGAGGCGGCGGGCCGCAACCGCGGTGGACGGCGCACGAGCGCCGCGAGCACCCCGCCCTTGACCGCGAGGATCACGCCGAACAACGCCAGCTGCGGGCGGCCGAACCGGCGCGCGCGGTCAAGCTCGGCGGGGCTGAAGTACGATTCCGCCTTCACCGGCGCTGGGTCGGCGAGGCCCGTACGCGGACGCAGGAGCATCGCGGCCGCCTCGGCCACGGCGAAAGCCGCCACGACGGCGGCACGTCCCTTCCAGCGCTCGCGCACGGTGCAGGTGAAGATAGATGCAGGTCGCGATCGTCTCCGACATCCACGGCAACAGGCACGCCTTCCAGGCGGTGCTCAAGGACATCGCCGCCGGCCCGGCGGTCGAGGTCTGGTGCCTGGGCGACGTGGTCGGCTACGGCGCGGACCCGAACGATTGCTGCGAGCTCGCGCGCGAGCACTGCGCGGTCGTCCTGTCGGGCAACCACGACCTCGCCGTGACCGGCGAGCTGTCGCTCGACGAGTTCTCGCGCGGCGCAGCCATCGCCGCGCGCTGGACCCAGGACGTCCTGGACGGCGATCACCTCGACTGGCTGGCGAGCCTCAAGCCGCAGGGTGAGGAGCGCGACGTCGGCCTGTTCCACGCCAGCCCGCGCGACCCGATCTGGGAGTACGTCCTGAGCACCCTGCTCGCCGAGCTGTGCCTCGACCGCCAGGCAAACCGGATCTGCCTGATCGGCCATTCGCACGTCGCGCTCAGCTTCAACCGCCCCGAGGGCGACGTCACGACGGGGTCGGCTCGCCGTGGCGGCGAGAGCGCATCGATCGCCGGCGGCGAATGGCTGATCAACCCCGGCTCGGTCGGCCAGCCGCGCGACGGCGATCCGCGCGCCGGGTGGCTGCTGCTCGACACAGCCACGGCGACCGCCACCTGGAAGCGGACCGAGTACGACGTCGACGGCGCCGCGGGAGCAATCCGGGCCGCCCGGCTGCCCGACTCCCTCGCCGAGCGCCTGGAGTACGGTCAATGAGCGTGCGTCTCCCTCCTCGCCTTCCTGCTCGGCGTCGCGACCGCAGTGCTGGTTGCGTGCGGCGGCGGATCCAACACGAAGCTTCTGCCGGCGGTGAGCGCCGACCGGCTCAAGAACGACCTCGCCGACCTGCGCCAGGCCATCGATCAGCACGACTGCTCGGCCGCCGGCACCGCCCTCGCGACGTTCCAGAGCGACCTGCAGCGCACCTCCCGCCGGCGGTCGACCGGCGCCTGCGGGCGCGCCTGCGGGAGGGCGCCGACAAGCTCTCCAACCGCGTGCCGATCGACTGCAAGCAGCCGACCACCACCGAGACCACGACGACGACGACCCCGACGACCGCAACGACGGAGACGACCACCACTCCGCCGACCGCGACCACGACCGCCCACCGACACCACCACCACGCCCCCGACGGACACGACGACCACGCCGCCCACGGACACGACGACCACGCCCAGCAACGGCGGGGTGACGGCGCCATGAGCGAGATCCTCGCGGGCCGCTACGAGCTCGGTGAGCGCCTCGGCGTCGGCGGCATGTCGACCGTGCGGCTGGCCCACGACCGCCGCCTCGAGCGCGAGGTCGCGGTGAAGGTGCTCGCCGAGCACCTCGCCCAGGACCCGCAGTTCATCGCGCGCTTCCGGCGCGAGGCGCTCGCCGCCGCGAGCCTGGTGCACCCCAACATCGTCCAGGTGTTCGACTTCGGGCTCGACGAGCCGACCGGGCGCCACTACATCGTCATGGAGCGCATCCGCGGCCAGTCGGCGGCCGAGATCCTGCGCGACCGCAGCATCCTCCCCGTGTCCGAAGCCTTGGCCATCGTGTCCCATGCGTGCCGCGGCCTTGACTACGCTCATCGCAACGGCGTCGTGCACCGCGACATCAAGCCGGGCAACCTGCTGCGCTCGGAGGAGGGGATCGTCAAGGTCGCCGACTTCGGCATCGCCCGCAACATGAGCGACGAGTCGTCGATCACGCAGGTCGGCTCGGTGCTCGGGACCGCCGCCTACCTCGCGCCCGAGCAGGCGCACGGCGAGGAGGCCGGGCCGCGCGCGGACCTGTATGCGCTCGGCGTCGTCACCTACCAGTGCCTGTCCGGGCGCCTGCCCTACGAGGCCCAGTCGCTCACCGAGCTCGCGCTCAAGCAGCAGCGCGAGGCGCCGGCGCTCCTGCACCTGCTCAACCCCGAGGTCACGCCGCAACTGGCGGCCGCGGTCGACCGGGCGCTCGCGCTGGAGGCCGAGAACCGCTTCGCCAGCGCCGAGGAGATGCGCGTGGCGCTGGTGGACGGTGCACGCGGCCTGGGAGTCATGCCCGAAGAGGACGCGACGCACGTGCTCGGCGCGCAGACCGCTCCGACCAGCGTGTCGCCACGCCGCGACCAGGCAACGGCCGACCAGCCCGCCGTCGTCGCGCGCCAGCCCCAGCCCAGCCGGCGCCCGACGCCGCCACCGGCGCCGGCGCCGGCCGCGGCCGCGCGGGCGGCGCGCCGGCAGCCGCCTCGCCGCCGGCCCATCCGCCGCTTCTTCACGATGCTGCTGATCCTGCTCCTCGTCGCCGCGGGCGCGACGGCAGCGATCGTCGCCACGTCGAACGACAGCGGGGCGGTCCAGTTGCGCGAGTACACGGGGCACAAGGCGCAGGAGCTGATCGACGAGGTCCAACAGCTGATCGAGGACAACACCAGATGAGCGTGATCATGATCACCGGCGCGGCGCGCGGCATCGGCGCCGAGTCCGCCAGGCAGTTGTACGCCCGCGGCCACGAACTCGCGCTCGTCGGCCTCGAGCCCGCGGAGCTCCAGGCCCGCGCGAGCGAACTGGGAGAGCGCGCGGCCGCGTTCGAGTGCGATGTCACGGACCGTGACGCGCTCGCGAGCATCGTCGGCGCGATCGTGGAGCGCTTCGGCGGCATCGACGTCGTGATCGCGAACGCGGGCGTGGCGACGGTTGGGACCGTCGCGTCGCTGGATCCCGACGAGTTCGAACGCGTCGTCGAGGTCAACCTGCTCGGCGTCTACCGAACGGTCAGGGCCGCGCTCCCCCACGTCGTGGAGCGCCGCGGATACGTGCTCGTGGTCGCGTCCCTCGCCGCCGCACTGCACGGCGGCATGATGGCCAACTACGCGATGGCCAAGGCAGGCGCGGAGGCGTTCGCCAACTCGCTGCGCCAGGAGCTCGCGCCGCAGGGCACCGCCGTCGGGTGCGCCTACTTCGGCTTCATCGACACCGACATGGTCCGCGACGCGTACGACCATCCGGCGTCGCAGCGGGCGCGCCGCGATGCGCCCCAGTGGGTCGCGCGGCCGATCCCGGTCAGCGAGGCGGGCGCCGCGATCGTCCGCGGCGTCGAGGGGCGTCGCGGACGCGTGTGGGCGCCGCGCTGGGTCGGCGCGGCACTCGCGCTGCGCGGCATCCTGATGCCGCTGCTGGAGCGCCGTCAGATCCGGGACGCGGGCTCCGCCGAGGCGCTCGATCTCGCCGCCGCGCAGCCGGTCGGCGTGCCCGAGCGCGGCCGCTCATAGCGCCGCGGCGCGCGCGGCCCACGTCGCCATGCCGAGTTCGCGGTAGCCCGCGATCGCCTCATCGAGCACCGCGCGCGCACGCGCCGTGTCGCCGGACGCCAGGAGTGACACGCCGAGCCCGTGCTGGGCGTGGGCCAGCCACGGCCACGCTCGCATCTTGCGCTCGATCTCGATGGCGTCTTCGAAGTGGCGGACAGCCGCATCGAACTGCCCGAGCTGCGTCGCCACCACCCCCAGCCCGCGCGCGATCGCGCCGAACGCGCCCTCGACAGGAGCCTCCGCGTACAACCGCTGGTAGGGCAACAGCAGGTCGTAGACCCTGCGCGCAGCAGCGTCGTCGCCCAGGTAGGCGCACACGTCGGGCAGCGTGTTCATCGCGAACAGCCACTCCTCGTCGATGTATTCGCGGCTGAGGTCGGGCGCCAACGCAACGGCGAGCGCCTCACGCGCAGCGCGTTCCTGCCCGAGCTCGGCACGAACGTGGGCGAGCACGCACGAGAACCGGTGCAGCGCCGGGTACTGGTGGACGGCCTGCGCGATCATGTGCTCGATCTCGCCGAGCCGCCCCTGGTCGCGGCGCAGAAGGAACAGCTGCACTCGGGAGGACACGTCGGCGTTGAACCGGTACGACTGCTCCCCGAGCGCATGGCACTCGTCGATCAGCGACTCCGCATCCTCGAACCGGCCCTCGATCAGCGCGATCATCGTCTGTGAGGTCGAGACGCTCCAGAGCTGCGCCGGCTGGCCGAGGGTCGCGGCCAGCTCGCCGAGAGCCGCGACCGCCACGTCCACGCCCGCCCGGTCCGCGAGCGTGATGAACGTGTTGAGCCGATAGTCGTGCCCGACGAAGACCCGCTCGAGGTCGTGGGTTTCGTAGCCCAGCGAGATCAGCTCGTCCGCTCGCTCGAGCCGGCCCTCCAGCGTCGCCGGACCTTCGACGGCCGGCCAGTGCGCCTCGAGGGCGTACGCGAGCGTCTCTGGGTCGCCGATCCGCCTCGCCATGTCCAGGGCTTCGATTGCCAGCAGCACGCGCGGCTCGCGCGCGGGCTCGTCTCGCCGCGCGGCGGCAAGACGGCCGAGAAGCCGCACGCGCTCCTTACTGTCCTGTCCTCCGACCGCGGCGAGCGCTCGCTCGAGCAGCGGGACGAGCCCGGGATCGACGCTGGCGCGCCCCCAGGCGAAGCGCCCGCCGTAGCCCAGCGCGGCGCGGCTCAGCAGCTCCGCCCACCCCTCGCGATCGGCGATCTCCGCCGCGCGCTGGAACGGCTCCTTGGCGCCGGCGGCGTCACCCGCGCGGCTCAGCGCATCCCCCAGCGCCAGGAGCAGCTCGCAGGTTCGCCGCGCGTCATCCGAGCCCGTCGTCTCGAGCACGTGCAGCGCGCTCGTGTAGTGCCGGGCCGCCTCCTCATGCCCGTGCTGGGACGCAGCGTGGTCGCCGGCGCGCGCCGCAAACGCGATCGCCCGCTCGGTGACAGTGCTCCCGCCCAGCAGGTAGTGATGTGCCAGCTCGCTGGCGTGCCGGTCGAGGCTGCCCGCGTAGCGGTCCTCGAGCGCCGTCGGCGATCTCGCGGTGCAGCTTCATCCGGCGCGTCGCGGCGAGCTGGTCGTACAGCGCGTCGCGCATCAGCACGTGCGAGAAGCGCAGGCGTCCCGCCGCCCCGGGCACGTCGCCGACGAAGCGCGCAGCCGTTGCCTCCTCGATCGCGGCGAACAGCGCGTCCTCCTCGAGGCCGCAGACGCGGCCGAGCGGCTCGAGCTCGAACTCGCGACCGAATGCCGAGGCGGTGTCGAGCACCTTGCGGCAGCCGCTGCTGCGCCGCTCCAGCCGGTGGCCGATCGTCTCCCTGACACCGTCCGGGATCGGCAGCCGTCCCTCGTGCCATTCGCCGGCGGCGAGCAATCGGCCGAGCTCGGCGACGAAGAGCGGGTTTCCGCGCGTGCCGTCCTGCACCTGCGCGAGCAGCTCGGCCTCGGGCGCTGATCCCATCGTCTCTTCGAGCAGGTGCGCGGTCGCCTCCTGATCGAACCCCGCAAGCGAAACCCGGTGCGTGACCGGATCGCGACCGAGGTCTGCGAGCGCGCCCTCGAGCTCCGGGCCGGCCTCCGTGTCGCGGTAGCAACACGAGATCAGCAGCGGCAGCCCTGGCAGCTGCGTGGCGAGGTAGCGAAGCAGCAGCAGCGATGAGCCGTCGGCGGCGTGGACGTCGTCGAGGAAGATCGCCAGCGGCTTCGCAGCGGATGCATTCGCCAGCAGCGACCCGATCGCCTCGAACAGGCGAAACCGCGCGCCTTCCGACGAGGCGGCGGCGCTTGCCGGGAGCGCGTCGCCCAATTCGGGGAACAGCGCGGTCAGTTCCGCGCCGCCGGCACCGGTCTGCGCGATCAGCTGGGCACGAGGCAGGCCGCGCAGGTACCCGCGCAGCGCCTGCACCCACGGCCAGTACGCGGGCGCTCCTCCAGCTTCCCAGCAGCGCCCCACGAGCACGCGCGCGCCGCTGTCGCGGGCCTGCGCAGCGAGCGCCTCCGCCAAACGGCTCTTGCCGATGCCCGGCTCGCCGCCGACGAGCAGCAGCGCGCCGGCGCCCGCCGAGGGCCCGATCCACGACGGGGCGAAGCTCGAGCAGCTCGCGCTCGCGGCCGAGCAGCGGGTCCGCCGCGTCCGGTGCCGGCGCCGGCGCCAGCTCCAGACCCGGGTCCTGGGCCAGGATGCGGCGACTCCAGCTCGCTGCAGCGCCCGCCCGGGCTCGATCGCCAGCTCGTCGACGAGCGACGCGCCGGGTGTCGCGGTAGACCTCCAGCGCCTCGGCCTGTCGCCCGGCGCGGTAGAGGGCGAGCATGAGCTGCGCGCGAACGCCTTCGCGCGTCGGATGCGCCGCGGCGAGCGCTCTCCAGCTCGGGGATCACGTCGGCGTGATCGCCCGAGCGCCAGGTCGGCTTCGATGCGCGCCTCGAGCGCGTTGATCCGCAGCTCCTCGAGGCGGGCGATGTCGGCCTGCAGGCAGTCCTCGAACGTCAGGTCCGCAAACGGCGGCCCGCGCCACAGCGCCAGCGCCTCCTGCAGGATGCGCCGCGCGTCGCGCGGGCGTCCGGCGCCCAGCGCCGTCCGGCCCTCGTCGACGGCCGCCTCGAACGTGTGCACGTCGACGTCGCCCTCGGCGACGCGCAGCTCGTAGCCCGGCGGGCGCGTGATGAGCACCCCCGGCTCCAGCGACTTGCGCAGCGCGACACGTGCATCTGCAGCGCCTTGCTCGTCTCGGGCGGCGAGTCGCCCCACAGGACCTCGATCAGGTGGTCGCTGGACACCACCTCGTTGGCGTTCAGCAGCAGCACGCTGAGCAGCAGACGCTGCTTGGTGCCCTTGCAGGTGACGTCCTGTTCGCCTGCTCGGACCTCGAGCGGACCGAGGATCTTGAACTCCATCGCGGGGGACCTCGTGCCGACCTTACCGGGGCATTACCGCCGCGTTTGCGACCGAGCGGATGGTTGCCCGGAAGCGATCGGACAACCACTACGAGGAGGCTCACATGTCACGCATCGCCACACTCACCGCAGTCCTCACCATGATCGTCGCGCCGACGGCGTTCGCCGGCCCCGCCGACCTGCGCTCGCCGGACGCCCAGGACGCGGCCACGCCCACTGTGACGAAGGTCGACCTGCGCTCGCCCGACGCTGCCACTCCGGTGCGGATCACGGCCTCCGGGCAGGACCTTCGCTCGCCGGATGCCATCGACGTGTTCAGCCCGTCCGCGCCCGTCTCGGACGCCACGCCGTCCGACGGCGGCTTCAACTGGGGCATCGTCGCACTGATCGCCGCCGCGCTCGCCGCGTGCGCCGGCATCGCCGTGATGGTGCGCCGCCACCTCGACGTCGGCCGTCCCGTCGGCGTCTGATTGCCGCACAGCCGTCCGATCAGGGAGCGTCGCCGCCGCGAATCGCAGCGGCGGCGCTCTCGAGCGTTCCGCCGCCGATCGCGTCGCGCAGCCGCGCGACGACGCGCTGCACGAACGCCAGGTTGTGCAGCGTCAGCAGCCGCTGGCCCGTCAGCTCGCGGTTGCGCAGCAGGTAGTGCCAGTAGCCACGGGTCCAGCCGTTCGCGCAGGCCGCGCACGGGCAGCCCTCCATCAGCGGCTCGCGTGCTCATCCGCCACCTCGCCTTCGCCAGATCGACGCGCCAGCGCTTGTCCGGGTCGGGGACGAGCGCCATCCCGTGGCGGCCGAGCCGCGTCGGCATCGCGCAGTCGAACGTGTCGATCCCCAGCTCGATGCCGCGCACGAGGTCGTCGATCTCGCCGATCCCGAGCAGGTGCCGCGGTCGTTCCTGGGGCAGGACGGCGGTCGTCCAGCCGACCACCTCGTACATCTGCTCCTTCTCGGCGCCCAGCGAGCCGCCGATCGCGATGCCGTCGCAGCGCGAGGCGGCGATCGTCTGCGCCGACTCGACGCGCAGGTCCTCGAGCACGCCGCCCTGCACGATCCCGTAGACGAGCTGCTCCTGCGGCCCGTTGGCGTCGTGCCAGTCCAGGCAGCGGTCGAGCCAGCGGTGCGTGCGCTCGGTCGAGCGTGCCGTGTAGTCGCGGTCGACGTGGAACGGCGTGCACTCGTCGAACACGAGCGCCAGGTCGGAGTTCAGCGCGGCCTGGATCTCCATCGAGGTCTCCGGCGCCATGAAGCGCTCGGAGCCGTCGATGTACGAGCGGAACGTGACGCCGTCCTCCTCGATCCTCAGCACCTTGCCGTGGCGCTCCGCCCCGAACGCCGAGCGTCCCTTGACCTCGTCGGCGACGGTCCCGTACCCCATCGAGAACACCTGGAAGCCACCGCTGTCGGTGACGATCGGCTTGCGCCAGCCCATGAACTCGTGCAGCCCGCCGAACTCGCGGATCAGCTCGTGGCCTGGGTCGAGGAAGAGGTGGAACGTGTTTCCCAGGACGATGTCGAACCCGAGGCCCTCGACCTCGTCCGGCGTGAGCCCGCGCACCGTCGCCTTCGTCGCCAGCGGCACGAATGCGGGCGTGCGGATCTCGCCGTGGGCGGTTCGCAGTACGCCTGCGCGAGCGCGGCTGGCGGGGTCGCGCGCGTGAATTTCGAACGGCGGCATGGACGGGCCATCGTATGCTCGACAGGTGCTCGCCACCCTCGTGGACGTCACCCACGTCGGGCTTCCGATTCTCTTCGTGCTGATCGCCGTCGAGTCGATGGGCGTCCCGCTTCCAGGCGAAACGGCGCTGTTCGCCGCCGCGATCCTGGCGTCGAAGGGCAAGTTCTCGATCGAGGCCGTGATCGCCATCGCCGCGACCGCGGCGATCCTCGGCGACAACGTCGGCTACCTCATCGGGCGCAAGTTCGGCCGGCGCCTGCTCGAAGCGCCCGGGCCGTTCGAGCGCCACCGGCGCGCCGTGATCACGTACGGCCAGCCGTTCTTCGACAAGCACGGGCCCAAGGCCGTGTTCCTCGGGCGCTTCGTCAGTGGACTGCGGATCACCGCGGCCTGGCTGGCCGGCGTGAATCGGATGCGCTGGCGCGACTTCCTGTTCTGGAACGCGACCGGCGGCATCGTGTGGGCGACCGCCGTCGGCGATCCTCGCCTTCAGCTTCGGGCACGCCGCGGAGCGGGCGATCAAGACGGCGGGCCTCGCCGGGCTGATCGGCGCAGTGGTGCTGACGCTCGCGGTGTGGGTGATCGTGCGCCGCCGCCACGGGCAGCCGGTCGTGGACGAGGGCGCCCTCGTCGCCGAAGCCGAGGATGCCCTCGACGAGGCACGCGCAGGCTAGGACTCGACCTGGAGGACCCGGTCCCAGGCGTCGCCCAGGACGTCGAGCTCGTCTGACGAGAAGTGGCTGAGGAACAGCTCGCGAACGCCGGCGAGGTGGGTCACGCGCGCGGCCTCGAGCTTCCCGCGGCCGGCGGGGGTGAGCACGGCGAACGCGCCGCGCGCGTCATGCGCGCACGAGCAGCGCTCGAGATAGCCGTCGCGCTCCAGGCGGTCGACGAGCCGGGTCAGGCCGCTGCGGCTGAGCAGGACCGACGCAGCGAGGTCGTTCATCCGCATCCGGCCGCCGTCGGCGTCGGAGAGGTACATCAGCACCTCGTAGGAGGTCAGCTGCAGGCCGTGCGCGGCTTCGAGCTGGGCATCCAGCGCCTTCGAGAGCTGGGCGTGGACGCGGAGCAGGCCGCGCCAGGCGCGCAGCTCGCGCGCGTCGAGGCGTGAGACGGTCGTCGTGTCCATGGCTCCTGGAGGGTAGCGAGAGATTGTTGCGTACACAACTAGAGTCCGCTATAGTTGCGTGTGCAACTACTTTGTCGGAGGATGAGATGACACTTGAAGGCCTGCACCACATCACGGCGATCACCGGCGACGCGCCGCGCAACGTCGACTTCTACAGCCGGGTCCTGGGGCTGCGGATGGTCAAGAAGACCGTCAACTTCGACGCGCCCGACGTCTACCACCTGTACTTCGGCGACGAGGTGGGCACCCCTGGCTCGATCCTCACGTTCTTCGAGTTCCCCGGCGCTGCGCCGGGGCGCGCGGGTGACGGCATGGTCCACACCGTGCAGTGGCGCGTGCGCGACGACGCGGCGCTCGACTTCTGGGCACAGCGCATCGACGGCGCGGTGCGCGAGGATGGGCTCGTGCGCTTCGACGACCCGGAGGGACTGACGCACGAGCTGGTCGCGGCCGACGTCCCCGACGCGCCCCTGGTGGCTTCGCACCCCGATATCCCCGACGAGCACGCGCTGCGCGGCTTCCATGGCGTGCGCGCGTACGCGAGCGAACCAGCGCGCAGCGCCGGGCTGCTGGAGACGCTCGGGTTCTCCCGCGCGGACGCGAACTGGAGCGCCGCGGGCGCGGAGCGCTGCGGGGCGCTGACCTACGACGCTCCGCCGGCGGCGCCCGGGATCCCCGGCGCCGGCACCGTGCACCACGTCGCATGGTCGGCCGCCGACGACGGCGAGCTCGAGGCGTTCCGCGGGCTGGCGCGCCAGGGCGGCGCGCACCCGACGCCGATCATCGACCGCCAGTACTTCCACTCGGTCTACTTCCGTGAGCCGAGCGGCGTGCTGTTCGAGCTCGCCAGCCGCGACATCGGATTCGACGTCGACGAGCCGCGCGAGACGCTCGGACAGGAGCTGAAGCTCCCGCCCCAGCACGAGCACCTGCGCGAGCAGCTCGAGCACACCCTGACCCCGCTCGGTGTATGAGCGGCATCGACGTCCGCGTCCGCCCCGCGGCCGGCACGCCGGAGGGCGCGCTGATCCTGCTGCACGGCCGCGGCGCCGACGAGCACGACCTGCACGGCCTGCTCGACATCTTCGATCCGCAGCGGCGACTCGTCGGGCTCACGCCCGGCGGTCCGCTGTCGCTGCCCCCCGGCGGCCGCCACTGGTACGCGGTCGCGCAGGTGGGATTCCCCGACCCGTCGACCTTCGGGCCGACGTACGCGGACCTGACCGCGCTGCTCGACGAGCAGCTCGCCGAGCACGGCATCGACTGGGACCACACCGTCCTCGGCGGCTTCAGCCAGGGCGCGGTGATGTCCTATGCCATCGGCCTCGGCGCCGGGCGCCCGCAGCCGGCCGGGATCCTCGCGATGAGCGGGTTCATCCCCACCGTCGACGGCTGGGACATGCGCTCGGACGGGCTGCAGGGCTACCCGGTCGCCATCGCGCACGGGTCGATGGACCCGGTGATCTCCGTCGAGTTCGGCCGCTCTGCCCGCGACCGGCTCGAGACAGCGGGCGCCGACGTGCTGTACCGCGAGTCGCCGATGGCGCACACGATCGACCCGCGCGTCATCCCGGACCTGCAGGCCTGGGTACGCGACCGCGTCCAGCCGCCTGCTCCCATCTAGGCCTGCAGCAGGGCGTCGCCCAGCGGCGTGCGGGCGTACAGCACGGCCCGGCCCTCCCGCCGCCCCGTGACGAGCCCTGCCTCGCGCAGCGCGGTGAGGTGCGCCGACACGCCCGCCGGGCTGGCATGCAGACGGGCGGCAAGGTCCAGCGTCGACACCGGCGTCGCCAGACCGGCGAGCACCTCGGCGCGGCGGCCGCCCAGCAGCCCGGCGAGCGCCGCCTCACGGTCACCCTCCGGCGGTGCCCACAGGTTCCCGATGCCGCGTGGCGCGTAGATGACCGAGGGTTGCCACGGCGCGTCGGTCATCGCCCACACCTCGGGCGCCACGAAGGCCGACGGAACGAGCAGCAGCCCGCGGCCGCCCAGCTCGATCTCCTGGTCGTACGCGCGGTCGATCCACAGCGCGTCGCCCGCGAACTCCACGGCCGGGTGCAGGTCCGCGAACGCGGCCGCCGCCCCCTCGTGCGCCAGCCTGCGCCCTCGCAGGGAGAACTCGGCCTCGAACGCCGCCTCGATGCGCGCCCAGTGCGGGCCGAGCAGGCGATCGAAGTAGGCGATCACGTCCGCGGCGAGCGCCTGCAGGTCGATCTCCGCCACGTCCCCGTCCGGATGGGCCCGGCCGAGCTCCCGCCGGACGCGGGCACGCGGCGTGCGCAGCACGCGCCCCAGCTCCCGCGCGAGCGTCGTCCGCGGCCGGTCGGGCGGCGGGCTGATGAAGTCCGGCCGGTAGCCCGAGTGCCGCGGCGAGGCCGCCTCCATCCGCGCGAGCTCGAGACCATCGAGGCGCGAGCGCGCCCACCGGATCCACGGCTGATGCTCGACGTGGTGCTCCGGCCGGCGCAGCGCGTCGAAGCTGGCGAAGACCTCGATCAGGGGCGACGTCGCGAACCGCACGCGGAGCAGGTCCCGCGAGCTGAAGCGGTACGTGATCACATCTTGACCCTAGCCGACGATTCGGTCTGGCGCGAATCATTCGCCCGACGCGCGCCGGGTCGCGCATGCTTCCCGAGCCATGCCCCGCCCCATCCTGCGCCTCTTCGCCATCACGATCGTCACGCGCACGCCGTTCGCTGCCGTCGGCCTGCTGCTGATCGTGCGCACGAAGGAGCTGACCGGCTCGTACGCCGCCAGCGGCCTGGTCGTGGGCGCATCGTCGGTGGCCCTCGCGCTCTGCTCGCCCTCCGTCGGCCGGCTCGTCGACCGCCGTGGCCAGACCGCCGTGCTCCGTGTCGCCGTGGCCGTCTGCGCTGCGGGGCTCGTCACGTTTGCGCTGCTCCCACACGGGGCGCCACTGGGCGTCCTCGTGGCGTGCTCCGCACTCGCCGGAGCGACGACGCCGCCGATCGGCGCGTGCATGCGGACGCTGTACTCGACGCTCCTGGAGGGTGACGCGCTGCATCGCGCGTACGCGCTCGAGTCGGCGGCGTTGGAGCTGACCTACATCGCCGGTCCGGTCCTGATGCTCGCGATCGCCTCGATGGCCGGCACCGCCCCGGCGTTGATCGCGGCCGTCGCGGTCTTCGCGGTGGGGATCATCGTGTTCTCGGCCACGCGCGAGAGCCGCTCCTGGCAAGCCGCGCCCGCGGATGCGACGGCCCCACGCGGGGGCGCGCTGCGCTCGCCCGGCATGCAGACGATCATCATCGCGATCGGGCTTGCCGGCGCAACCTTCGGCGCCGTCGAGGTCGCTGTCGCCGCCGCCTGCCAGGCCGCGGGTGCCAAGGGCGCCACCGGGGTGCTGCTGGCGATCTGGGGGCTCGGCTCGCTCCTCGGAGGACTTGCGGCTGCTCGCGCCGGCGCGCCGGCCGATGCGGCGGGCTGGCTCGCGCTTCTGCTCGCCGCGCTGGGGCTCGGGGACCTCGCGCTTGTCGCGGTGTCCTCGCCGGCCGCCCTGGCGCCGCTGCTGCTCGTCGCCGGCGCCGCGATCGCCCCGTTGCTCGGAACCGCCTACGGGCTCGTCGACCGCGTGGCACCCAGCAGCGGCCAGACCGAGGCCTTCGCCTGGCTCACGACCGCCGTCGGGATCGGCCTCGCCGGCGGATCCGCGCTCGCGGGCGCGCTCGTCGACGCCGGCGGCCCGGCCGCGGGCTTCGCCACGGCCGCCGCCGCCGGCCTCGTCGCCTGCGCCGTCACCGCCGCCCGCCGCGCCTCGCTCGCACCTGCGGGGACCGTCCCCTCAGTTGCGTAACAACGACTCGCCGGTCATCGCCGGCGGCTGCTCCATGCCCAGGAGCTGCAGGATCGTGGGCGCCACGTCCGCGAGGGCGCCGCCGTCGCGCAGCGTCACCGATTCGTCTGTGACGATCAGCGGGACCGGGTTCAGCGAGTGGGCCGTGTCCGGCGAGCCGTCCTCCTCGAGCATCTCGTCCGCGTTGCCGTGATCGGCCGTGATCACGAGCGCGCCGCCGCTGCGCTGGACGCAGCGGACGACCTCGCCGAGGCATGCGTCGGCGGTCTCGACAGCCTTCACCGCGGCCGGGATCACACCGGTGTGGCCCACCATGTCGGCGTTGGCGAAGTTGATGATCCCGAACGCCGGCTCGTCCTCGCCCCAGGCCCGGACGAACGCCGCGGCGGCCTCGTTCGCGCTCATCTGCGGCTTGTAGTCATACGTCGGCACGTCGCGCGGGGAATCGACGAGCTCCCGGCGCTCGCCGGGCTCCGGGTCCTCCTCCCCACCGCCGAAGAAGTACGTCACGTGCGGGTACTTCTCGGTCTCGGCGACGTGCAGCTGGCGCAGGCCCGCCTGCGCCACGACATGCGAGAGCGTCGTCTCGGGGCGGGCCGGCGGGAAGGCCACCGGCCACGGCCAGCCCTCCTCGTACTCGGTCAGCGTCGCGTACGCCGCGACATCGGGCGCGAGCGCCTCGGTGAGCTGGCGCATCCGGTCGGGGCGGAAGTTGAACGCGATCACCGAGTCCTCCGGCCGGATCCGCGCCTCGTCGCCGACCGTCGTCGCGGTGATGAACTCGTCGGTCTCGCCGCGCTCGTAGGCGGCGCGCACGGCGTCCTCCGCCGAGTCGGCGTGATGCGGCGCCTCGCCGCGCTGGAGCATGTCCATTGCTGCCTGCGTGCGCTCCTCGCGGCGATCGCGGTCCATCGCGTAGTAGCGCCCGATCACGGACCCCACGCGGCCCAGCCGCGCGCTCGCGCACCAGTCGTCGACCTGGGCGACGAAGTCAGCGCCGCCGTGGGGCGAGGTGTCGCGCCCGTCAGTGAACGCGTGGATGACCAGATCCTCGACGTCCTGCTCGGCGGCGAGGTTGATGAGCGCCTCGAGGTGGCCCATGCTGGAGTGCACACCGCCGTCGCTCACGAGCCCGATGAGATGCACCCGCGGCCCGCGCATGGCGTCGATCAGCACGTCGTTGTGCGAAAGCGTGCCCTCGGCGACGGCCTCGTCGATCCGCGTCAGGTCCTGCTTGACCACCGCGCCTGCGCCCAGGTTCAGATGTCCGACCTCGCTGTTGCCCATCTGCCCCTCGGGCAGCCCGACCGCAAGCCCGCACGTGGTCAGCTGCGTGTGCGGATAGCGCGCGCAGAGCTCGTCGAACACCGGCGTGTCGGCGAGCTCCACCGCGTTGCCCGGCCCGGGCGGGGCGATCCCCCACCCGTCGAGCACCACCAGGCAGACGGAGGGAAAGCGGCTCACGCTGCTGCGGCGATGATCGCGGCGAACGAGTCCGGATCCAGCGAAGCCCCGCCGACGAGCGCGCCGTCGACGTCGGGCAGCGCCAGGAGCTCCGCGGCGTTCTCCGGCTTGACCGAGCCGCCGTACAGGATCCGCGTGCGCTCCGCCTGCTCGCGGTCGCGGTCGGCGACCAGCGCCCGGACGAACCCGATCGCCTCCTGCGCCTGCTCGGGCGTGGCGTTCTTGCCGGTCCCGATCGCCCAGATCGGCTCGTAGGCGATCACGACATCGCCCAGCCGCGCGCTCTCGACCTTCTCGAGACCCTCCTGCACCTGATGGCGCAGCTTGCGATCGGTCTCGCCCGCGTCGCGCTCCTCCTCGGTCTCGCCGACGCACAGCAGCGGCACGATCCCGGCGTCGAGCGCCGCCGGGACCTTCGCCTGGAGCGCGCGGTCGGTCTCGCCGAACAGCTGCCGGCGCTCGGAGTGCCCGAGGATCGCGCCGTGGACGTCGAGTTCGGTGAGCATCCGCGCACTGATCTCCCCCGTGAATGCCCCCTCGGAAGCGTCGTGCATCGTCTGCGCGTACACCTGCACGCCAGAGCCGCGCGTGGAGTCGACCATCGCCTGCAGCGCGGTGAACGGGACGCAGATCGCGATGTCGGCGGCCGCCGCGGACACGCGCGGCAGGAGCCCCTGGATGTAGTCCTCGGCCTCCGCGATCGTCTTGTGCATCTTCCAGTTGCCCGCGATCAGCGGGGTGCGTTCAGCCACCGAGAACCTCCACTCCGGGGAGCGTCTTTCCCTCGATCAGCTCCAGCGATGCGCCGCCACCCGTCGAGAGATGGTCAACCTTGTCGTCGAGGCCGAAGGCCGCCAGCGCCGCCGCGCTGTCGCCGCCGCCGACGACCGTCGTCCCTGGCGCATCCGCGACCGCCCGCGCCACCGCCTTCGTGCCGGCCGCGAACGGCTCGAGCTCGAACGCCCCCATCGGACCGTTCCAGAACAGCGTTCCGGCGCCCCCGATCTCCTGCGCGTAGACCTGCGAGGTGCGCGGCCCGATGTCCAGGCCCATCCAGCCGTCTGGCACGTCGACGCCGTCGAGCTGCTGCGTCTCGGTGTCCGCCGAGAAGGCACGCCCGAGCACGAGATCCTCGGGCAGCAGCAGCCGGCAGCCCTTGTCCTGCGCCGCGACGAGCGTACGCATGGCCGGCTCGATGCCCTCCTCCTCGCAGAGCGAAGCGCCGACCGTGTGGCCCTGCGCCTTGAAGAACGGGAAGCACATCGCGCCGCCGATGAGGATCGTCTGCGCGCGGTCCAGGAACGCCTCGATGACGCCGATCTTGTCGGTCACCTTCGCGCCGCCGACGATCGCGACGAGCGGCGCGGCGGGCGCCTCGAGGATCCCCTTCAGCGTCGCGACCTCGCGCTCGAGCAGGAGCCCTGCGGCGCTGGGCAGCAGCTGCGCCACGCCGACCGTGGACGCGTGCGCCCGGTGCGCGGCGCCGAACGCATCGTCGACGTAGGCGTCGGCCAGCGCCGCGTAGCGCCTGGCGAGCTCCGGGTCGTTCTTCGTCTCGCCGGGCTCGTAGCGGACGTTCTCGAGCATCACGAGATCGCCGTCCGGCACGTCGTCCAGCGATGGCGCCAGCTGCACCTCGGCACCGAGCAGCTCAGCCAGGCGGTCGGCCGTCGGCCGCAGCGACAGCTCCGGCTCGCGATCCTTCGGCCGCCCGAGGTGCGCGGCGAGCACCAGTCGCGCACCGTCCGAGCGCAGCCGCTCGATCGTCGGCAGCGCGGCCCTGATGCGCGTGTCGTCGGTGATGCGATCGCCGTCCAGGGGCACATTGAAGTCCACCCGGAGAAAGACGCGCTTGCCCTCGACGTCGAGGTCGTCCAGCGTGCGCACTACAGCAGCTTCTGGACCATGTCGACGCAGCGGTTCGAGTAGCCCCACTCGTTGTCGTACCAGGACACGACCTTGACGAGCGTGCCGTCGATGACGGCGGTCAGCCCACCGTCGACGATCGACGAATACGGGTCGCCCACGATGTCGCTCGAGACCAGGGGGTCCTCGGTGTAACGCAGGATCCCGGCGAGATCGCCCTGGTCGGCCACGGCCTTGAAGGCCTCGTTGACCTCCTCGACGCTGGTCTCGCGCTCGGCCTCGAACGTCAGGTCCACGACCGAGCCGGTGGGAACGGGCGCCCGAACCGCGAAGCCGTGCAGCTTGCCGTTGAGCTCCGGCAGCACGAGCCCGACCGCCTTGGCCGCACCCGTGGATGTCGGGATGAGGTTGATCGCCGCCGCCCGCGCGCGGCGCAGGTCCTTGTGCGGCGCGTCCTGCAGGTTCTGGTCGGACGTGTAGGCGTGGATCGTGGTCATCAGCCCGTGCTTGATGCCGATCGCGTCGTTGACGACCTTGGCGAACGGGGCCAGGCAGTTCGTCGTGCATGATGCGTTGGAGACGACATCGTGCTGGGACGGGTCATAGCGGTCGAAGTTCACGCCCAGCACGACCGTCACGTCCTCGCCCTTCGCGGGCGCCGAGATGAGCACCTTCTTCGCGCCCGCATCCAGGTGCTTGGCGGCGTTCTCGCGGTCGGTGAAGAAGCCGGTGGACTCGATCACGACATCGACCCCGAGGTCTCCCCACGGCAGCGCGGCGGGGTCACGCTCGGCGAGCACCTTGAGCTCCTTGCCGTCGACGAGCAGGCCGGCGTCGGTGGCCTCCACCGCGCCCTTGTAGGGGCCGAGGATCGAGTCGTACTTGAGCAGCTGGGCGAGGGTCTTCGAGTCGGTCAGGTCATTGACCGCAACCCACTCGATGTCCGCGTTCGCCGCCTGAGCGGCGCGGAACACGTTGCGCCCGATGCGGCCGAAGCCGTTGATGCCCACGCGTACTGGCATGGCGTGTCAGTCCTTCCTACGCAGTCTTCGTCAGGACTGGAGACCTTATCTACGAACCACCGCTCACCACCTCGACCCGGTACCCGTCCGGGTCGGCGATGTAGGCGGCGTAGTAGCTCGGCCCGTACTGCCGGCGCGGGCCGGGCGCGCCGTCGTCGCTGCCGCCGTTGGCGATCGCCGCCGCGTACGCGGCGTCGACGGCGGCCTTGCCGGCGGCGGTCAGCGCCACGTGGCCGAACCCAGACTTGTCCCCGCCCACCCCGCGGCCGCGCGCGACGAGCCACAGCTGCGCGCGGTCGATCCCGTAGGCGATCGCGCCCGGGCCCTCGAACATCCGGCGCCCGCCGATCGCGTGCATCAGCGCGTCGTAGAAGCGCGCCGATCGCTCGAGGTCCGTGACCTCGAACCCGACGTGGTCAAACAACCGATCCAGCCTTGCCGACGTCGCGGTGCTTGACCTCGACGAAGAGGTCGGGCCGGCCGCGGTAGCGCTCCGCCAGGTGATCGGCGATCGCCACGCTGCGATGGCGCCCCCCGGTGCATCCGATCGCCACCATCAGGTGCGCCTTGCCCTCGGCCACGTAGTTGGGCAGCAGGAAGTCCAGCAGAGGCTCGAGGTGCTCGTAGAACGAGTCGAGCCCGCCGTCGCGGTTCATGTACGCGACCACCCGCGAGTCGTGGCCGGTCAGCGGGCGCAGGTCCGGCTCGTAGTGCGGGTTGGGCAGGAAGCGCACGTCGAACGTCAGATCCGCGTCGCGCGGTGGCCCATGCTTGAAGCCGAACGACTCGAACGTGACCGCGAGCCGCTGCGGCGCGGTGCGCGGCAGGAACTCGTCGGCGATCTTGCGGCGCAGCATGTGCGCCTTGAGCCCGGTCGTGTCGATGACGAGGTCGGCGCGCTCGCGCAGCGGCGCGAGCATCGCGCGCTCGAGGTCGATCCCACCCGTGACGGAAGACTCCGGCGCCAGCGGATGGCGGCGGCGCGTCTCCTTGTAGCGCGTGACCAGGGCCTCCTGATCGGCCTCGAGGAACAGCACGTGGTGCTGGACCCCGAGCGCGTCGAGATCGTCGAGCACGGCGCGCAGCGCCTCGAAGTACTCGCCGCCGCGCACGTCCGACACCACCGCCGCGCGCTCCACCTTCGAGCCCTCGTGCACGAACAGCTCCACGAGCGAGCGGATCATCTCCGGCGGCAGGTTGTCGACGCAGAAGTAGCCGGCGTCCTCGAAGACGTTCATCGCCGTCGACTTGCCGGCCCCGGAGAACCCGGTGATCACCACCAGGTCCTCGAGGTGCGACTGCCCGAACACACTGCCATCGGGCCCCTGCTGCTGTTCACGGCGCTCTCGGCGCGGGAGCTTCAGTCGGCGCGCCGAGCTCCTGGTGGGCATGCACCCATTGTGCCGGTCCGGCCGGACCGCCTACGCCATTAGATTGCTTCGCGGTGACGCGCGAGCACGACCACGACCCCGCGGGACTGCGGCGCGAGCCTCCGCGGCGCTTGCGGCCCGCGCTTCCACTGGGAGCTGCTGCACTGCGGCGTCGCAGGGCACGCGCTCGAGGGTCTCGACGCCCGGGGTTCCGCCCGCAGGACGCGATCTTCGCGCGCGAGGCCGGTGGCGTGCGCTGGCACCGCTGCCTGCGCTGTGACTCGTGGCTGCCCGTCGACCCGCCCCCCACGTCGACGCGCGAACACCCGCGCGACCGCGACGAGATCGAGCTGCCGCTGCGCGGCAAGCCGCTGCGCGACCTGGTCGTGCTGCGCCTCATCGCGATCAACCGCGCGCTCCACTTCGTCGTGCTGGCGCTGCTCGGCACGATCATCCTGATCTTCAGCGCCAACCGCGAGCAGCTGCGCTCGACGTTCTACAAGGTCACGGCCGACCTCACCGGCGGCGCCGTCTCGGGCGAGGGCCACGCCAAGCACGGGCTGCTGCACGAGCTGGACAGGCTCTTCACGACGACGTCGTCGAACCTGCATCTGCTCGGCGCCGTGTTCCTCGCCTATGCCCTCGTCGAGGGCATCGAGGCCGTCGGCCTGTGGATGACGAAGCGCTGGGCGGAGTACCTCACGTTCGTGGTCACGACGTCGCTGCTGCCGTTCGAGATCTACGAGCTGACGAACAAGCTCAGCCCGTTCAAGGTCGTCGCCTTCGTGGTCAACGTCGCGGTCGCGGTCTACCTGCTCTTCGCCAAGCGCCTGTTCGGCGTCAATGGCGGAGCAGCGGCGGAGGAGGCGCTGATCGAGCGCGATGTGGGCTGGCAGGCGCTCGAGCGAACAACGCCGGCAGCGAGCCCCTAGGCACCGGTCCTGTGCAGGTACGTCCAGATGTCCCGCGCCACCTTGGCCGGGACACCTGGCGCGCCTGCCAGCTCCTCGCTCGATGCGGCGAGGATCGCCTCGGGCGATCGGAAGTGCGCCAGCAGCGCGCGCTTGCGCGCGGGGCCGATGCCGGGCAGGTCGTCGAGGATCGACGACGTCATCGCGCGGTCGCGCCGCGAGCGGTGGTGCGTGATCGCGAAGCGGTGCGCCTCGTCGCGCACGCGCTGGAGCAGTTGCAGCGCGGGCGTGTCGTGCGAGAGCACGATCGGCGCGCGGCTGCCCGGCACGAACACCTCCTCGATGCGCTTTGCCAGTGAGATCACCATCACGCCGCGATCGCGGAAGCCCTGGAGCGCGCGCAGGCCGGCGGAGAGCTGCCCCGGCCCGCCGTCGATCACGATCAGGTTCGGCAGCGTCGCGAAGGACTCGTTGCGCTTGGGGTCGTGCGGCGAGAGGTCCTGCTGGGTCTCCCACTGCGCGAAGCGCCGGCCGAGCACCTCCTCCATCGCCGCGAAGTCGTCGGGCACGCCCTCGGTCGTGCCGCGGATCGTGAAGCGCCGGTAGTCGGACTTCTTCGGGACGCCGCCCTCGAAGACGACCATCGACGCCACCGTGTGCGTGCCCATCAGGTTCGAGATGTCGAAGCACTCGATCCGCAGCGGCAGCGCGTCGAGGCCCAGCGCGTCCTGCAGCCCGTCGAGCGATTCGACGCGCTGCTGGCGCCGGCGCTCGGCCTTCAGCTTCTCCTGGTCGAGCGCGAGCAGCGCGTTGCGCTCGGCGAGCTCGAGGATCCGGCGCTTGTCGCCGCGCTCGGCCACGCGCACCTCGACCTTCGACCCGCGGCGCTCGCCGAGCGCCTCGGCGAGGACGTCGAGGTCCTCGACCTCGTGCTGGACGATCACCTGCGGCGGGATCGACAGCGCGGCGCCGTAGTACTGCATGAGGAACTCCTGGGCGACCTCCGCGAGGTCGCCGCCGGGCGCGTTGTCGAGGTAGAAGGACTGGCGGTCCGACAGCACGCCGTCGCGGATCTGGAACACCTGGGCGTTGGCGTCCGTGCCGTCGACCGCGACGGCGACCGCATCGAGCGTGCCGACCGCCTCGTTGGCCACCCGCTGGCGCTCCAGCAGCGAGCGCACCGCCCGCAGCCGGTTGCGCTCGAGCGCGGCCTGCTCGAACTCCTGCGCGTCCGAAGCCGCCTGCATGCGCTCCTGGAGGTCACGCTCGATCTCGCGATAGCGCCCGCTGAGGAACGCGATGACCCCGTCGATCGACTCCATGTACCCCTCGCGCGTGACGTAGCCGACGCAGGGCGCCCCGCAGCGCTTGATGTAGTAGTCCAGGCACGGGGATCCCGACCGCCGCCCGGGCTCGACCCCTTGGCACGAACGGAACAGGAAGACCTTCGCGAGCAGGTCGAGCGTGCCGCGGACACGTTTGGCGTTGGAGTACGGGCCGAAGTACAGGCGCGACTTGCGGTGGCGCTCGCGCGTGAAGTAGACGCGCGGATACTCCTCGTCCATCGAAATCGCGATGAACGGATAGGACTTGTCGTCGCGCAGGCGGATGTTGAAGCGCGGGCGGTACTGCTTGATGAAGTTCTGCTCGGCCAGCAGCGCCTCGGCCTCGCTGGACACGAGCAGGAAGTCGACCGACTCGATCTCGTCGACCATCTCGTAGGCCCCGCGGGTGACCGGATTGCTGAAGTGGCTGGCGACGCGTTTCTTGAGCGACTTCGCCTTGCCGACGTAGATGACCTTGCCCTTGGCGTCGTGGAACAGGTAGACACCAGGGCCATCGGGCAGCTTCTTGCGCTGCTCGGCGAGCCGGGTGCGGCGTCCCTCGGAGGTCGTGGCCATCACTTCGAGGATACGAATGATCAATCTCTTCTCCGACACGCAGACCCGTCCGACCGAGGCGATGCGCGCCGCGATGGCGGCGGCGGAGGTCGGCGACGAGCAGCGCCGCGAGGACCCGACGGTGATCGCGCTGGAGGAGCGCGTGGCCGAGCTGCTGGGCCAGGAGGCCGCAGTGTTCCTGCCCAGCGGCACAATGTGCAACGCGATCGCGGTGCGCCTGCACATCCGCCCGGGCGGCGACGAGCTGTTCCTCGGCGAGATGGCGCATCCGCTGCGCTTCGAGGCCGGCGGGCCGGCGGCCATCAGCGGCGCGGTGCTCACGGTGCTGCCCGGCGCCGGCGGGATCTTCTCGCCGGCCGCGCTGCGCGGCGCGCTGGCGGCGCACTCCCCCTCGGATCGCTACGCGCCGCGGCCGCGCCTGGTCTCCGTCGAGCAGCCGGTCAACATCGGGGGCGGGCGCATCTGGCCTGCGTCGCAGATCCTCGAGGTGCTCGACGTCGCCGCCGAGCACGGGCTTCGCTCGCACCTGGACGGCGCCCGGCTGATGAACGCGGTCGTGGCGAGCGGCGTGAGCGCGAGCGCCTACGCCGAGGACTTCGACACGGCCTGGATCGACTTCACCAAGGGCCTGGGGGCGCCGGTGGGCGCGTGCCTGGCGGGCTCGGCCGACCTCATCTCCGAGGCGTGGCGCTACAAGCAGATGTGGGGCGGCGCGATGCGCCAGGCGGGCGTGATCGCGGCCGCCGGCCTCTACGCGCTCGACCACCACGTGGACCGGCTGGCCGAGGACCACGCCAACGCACGGCGGCTGGCCGAGGGACTTGCCGCGATCGACGGCATCACGATCGATCCCGCGATGGTCGAGACGAACATCGTCGCCTTCGAGGTGCCGGACGCCGCGGCGTTCTGCGCGGCGCTGGAGGCCGACGGCGTGCTGATGGGGGCGCTCGGCGCGTCGCGCGTCCGCGCGGTCACGCACCTCGATGTCGACGCCGCCGGGATCGAGGAGGCGCTGCTGGCCGCGGCGCGCGCCGCTTAGGCAGCGTGCGGCGCGCGCTTGGCGGCGTGCAGCGCGCCCTCGGCCGCGCGGCAATCGCGTCGCAGTCCGCCGCGCCGAACGCGGCGGGCAGCACGAGCTTCCCGACGTCGTGCAGCAGCGCGCCGAGGTGCACCGCCTCGCCGCGCACGCCGACGCGCGTGGCGGCGACCATCGCGCAGGTCGCCACCGCAACGGCGTGCATGTGCAGATCCCCGCAGGCCGCGCCGCCGTTGCCGCGGGCGCGCTCGAGGAAGCGGAAGGTGGCCGCCTCGATGGCGAGCCGGCGCAGGTTGACGCGGCCGACGAGCATGACGGCCTGGCGGACGCTCTTGGCCCGGATCGGGTGGGCCTGCGCGGCGGAGTTCGCGAAGCGCAGCAGGTTCGCGCTGAAGCTCGGGTCGCAGCTCGAGCGCATCGACGAGGTCGGCCGTGGTCGCATGTGCTCGTCGTCGCACAGGGCGATGACGCGCTGCACGGTGGCATCGAGGACCGGAAAGTCGGCGAGCGTCGCGATCGCACCGGAACAGTCCCTGGCCCCGTCGGGGTCGACGGTCGACTTCCAGTGCGCGCAATCCGTTGCGGGCAGTGCCTCCATGGCTTCCCCTGGTTTCGTCCACCGGGTGGCCGACTTTAGGTCTGGCTCCGCGCGATGGACAGCTAGGCTCCACCGATGGCCGTCGCTCATCGAACCTGTCCGTTCTGCGAGGCCACGTGCGGCCTCGAGGTCGAGTACTCGGATGGCCGCGTGACGAAGGTCCGCGGCGACGCGCAGGACGTCTTCTCGCAGGGGTTCCTGTGCCCCAAGGGCGTGTCGCTCAAGGAGCTGCACGACGACCCCGATCGCCTGCGGACGCCGATGATCCGCGAGCAGGACGGTTCGTTCCGCGAAGCGTCCTGGGAGGAGGCGCTCGGCCTGATCGCCCAGCGGTTGCCGTCGATCCTCGAAGCCGGCGGGCGCGACGCGTGCGCGGTCTACCTCGGCAACCCCTCAGCGCACAGCCTCGCCGCGACGCTCTACGGCCGCGTCCTGCTCAAGGCGCTGGGCACGAAGAACATCTTCTCGGCGTCGCACCGTCGACCAATACCCCAAGCAGATGGCCTCCGCGCTGATGTTCGGCACCGGCCTGACGATCGCGATCCCGGACCTCGACCGCACGGACTTCCTGCTCGTGCTCGGCGCCAACCCGCTCGCATCCAACGGGTCGCTGATGACCGCGCCCGACGTGCGCGGGCGCCTGCGCGCGATCCGCGCGCGCGGCGGCAAGATCGTGGTCGTCGACCCGCGGCGCACGCGCACCGCCAAGGAGGCCGACGAGCACCTCTTCATCCGGCCCGGGCACCGACGCGCTGCTGCTGTTCGCGCTCGTCCACGTGATCTTCGCCGAGGGCCTCGACACGCCGGATCGACCACCTCGCGGGGCTCGACGAGGTGCGCGCGCTGGCCGCCGACTTCACGCCCGAGGCGGTCGCCGTCGCAACCGGGATCGACGCCGACGACGATCCGCACGCTCGCGCGCGAGCTCGCCGCCGCGCCGACCGCCGCCGTCTACGGGCGCATCGGCACGACCACGCAGGCGTTCGGCACGACCGCCTCGTGGCTGGTCGACGTGCTCAACGCGATCACGGGCAATCTCGACCGGCCGGGAGGCGCGATGTTCACGCGCGCGGCCGCGGGCGCGTCGAACACGCGGGGCGAGGGCGGCAGCGGTCGCGGCGCCACGTTCGGGCGCTGGACCTCGCGCGTGCGCGGCCTCGGCGAGGTCTTCGGCGAGCTGCCGGTGGCGACGTTGTCCGACGAGATCGAGACGCCCGGGCGAGGGCCAGGTCCGCGCGCTGATCACGGTCGCGGGCAACCCCGTGGTGTCCACCCCGAACGCGGGCCGGCTCGACGGCGCGCTCGCGTCGCTCGACTTCATGGTCAGCGTCGACATCTACGTCAACGAGACGACCCGCCACGCCGACGTCATCCTGCCCGCGCCGTCGCCCGTCGAGAAGTCGCACTACGACCTCGCCTTCTACCAGCTGTCGATCCGCAACATCGCGAACTACTCGCCCGCGCTGATGGACCCGCCGCGCCGGGATGCTCGCAGGAGTGGGAGACGCTGCTGCGCGCTCACCGCGATCGTCGACCGGGCAGGGCGCCGGACGCCGACATCGGCGCGATCGACGACTTCGTCGCGACCGAGTTCGCGCGGCTCAACGGACGCCGATGCGGAGCGGCGCGACGGCGCTGCGGCCTCGCGCGGGCCCGAGCGGCTGCTCGACATCATGCTGCGCGCCGGGCCCTACGACGCTCACGCTGGCGGATCTCGAAGGCCGCGCCGCACGGGATCGACCTCGGCCCGCTGGAGCCGCGCCTGCCCGAGGTGCTGCGCACGCCGAGCGGGAAGGTCGAGCTCGCGCCCGCGGCGATCGTCGCCGACGTCGAGCGCCTGCACGCGGCGCTGGCCGAGCGCGTCAACGGCGGCATGGTGCTGATCGGCCGCCGCGACCTGCGCTCGAACAACTCGTGGATGCACAACCTGCCGCTGCTCGTGAGCGGGCCGGAGCGCTGCACCGCGTGGCTGCATCCGGACGACGCCGCGCGCCTCGGCTCGCCGACGGCGAGCTCGTGCGCGTGAGCTCGCGCGTGGGCGCGGTCGAGCTGCCGGTCGAGATGACCGACGGACGTCATGCCCGGCGTCGTCTCGATCCCCCACGGCTGGGGGCACGGCGGCGCCGGGCGTGCGCTGCGCGGTCGCGGGCGAGCACGCCGGGCGTCAACTCCAACGTGCTCGCCGACGAGACGCTGATCGACCCGGTCTCGGGCAACGCGGTCCTCAACGGCATCCCGGTCGAGCTGGCGCCGGTGCGCCAACCTGCAGCGGTTCCCGCGTGAAGTTGCGCCGCTGAGGCGACATCCAGGTTCCGGCGCGTCGCGCGCCGGGGTAGAAGTCGCCCATGAAGATCTTCATGCCCCGGCTGCCGCGCGCCATCGCGCTGGCGGCCGTGCTCGCGGCGGCTGCCGCCGTGCCGGCGAGCGCGACGATCGGCGTCACCCAGATCAGCGCCGACCCATTCACCAACACCACCAGCCAGCACGCCACGGAGGTGGAGCCGGACACGTTCTCGCATCACGGAACGACGGTCTCCACGTTCCAGGTCGGCCGCTTCTTCAACGGCGGAGGCTCTGACATCGGCTGGACCCGCCAGGCCGGAACGACGACCAGCGCCGGGTTCCTGCCGGGCCTGACGCAGTGGAGCCTTGTCAGGCCGAACTCGCAGTTCGAGCGCGTGAGCGACGCGACCGTCGCCTACGACGAGGAACACGGCACCTGGTTGATCTCGTCGATTCCCCTTGAGCCCGGGACGCTCAACGTCCCGAACGTGTTCGTGAGCCGCTCGGCGGACGACGGGGCGTCGTTCGGCGATCCAGTCGAGATCCCGGCGCCGCCGGTCTCGCCCAACAAGGTCGACCTCGACAAGAACTGGACCGTCTGCGACAACAACCCAGCGGCGGACAGCAGCTTCCGCGGCAACTGCTACACGGAGTTCGACAACTTCGGCGAGGGTGACCTCGAGTACATGAGCACCTCGACCGACGGCGGCCAGTCCTGGTCGACCCCGGTGTTCCCCGCCGGCAAGCCCAAGGGCCTCGGCGGCCAGCCGGTCGTGCAGCCTGACGGCACCGTGATCGTCCCGTTCGAAGCACTGAACGGCAAGATCGAGGCGTTCAGCTCGACCGACGGCGGCCAGACATGGGGCAACCTCGCGGTCGTCGACAACGTGAAGTCGCACGGCAACTCTGGCGGGCTGCGCACGAGCCCGCTCCCGACAGCAGAGATCGCCGCCGACGGCACGGTCTATGTGGCCTGGCAGGACTGCCGCTTCCGCAAGGCTTGCTCGGCGAATGACATCGTGTTCAGCAAGTCCAGCGATGGCGTGAACTGGAGCGACCCCGCGCGGATCCCGATCGCCGATACGGGCGGCAACGCCGACGATCACTTCATCCCAGGCCTTGCGGTCGACCCGACCACCTCAGGCTCGGCGACCAACCTCGCGCTGACGTACTACTTCTACGACGACGCCAACTGCGCGCCGGCGGACTGCGTGCTGCAGGCCGGCACGATCTCGTCGCCTGACGGCGGCGCGACGTGGGGCGGGCAGGACACGGTCGGCCCGTCGATGACGCTCGACCAGATCGCCGACACCTCGCAGGGCAGGATGGTGGGCGATTACATCTCCACGTCGTTCCTGCCGAGCCACCAGTACACGACGGTGATCGCGGTCGGCAAGCGCGCGACCGGGAACAAGGCGTTCAACGAGGGCATGTACGCCCCGACCACGCCGATCAGCGTGTCCGCAGGCGGCACGCCGTCTCAGACGACCGGAGCCCACCACTTCACCGGCCAGGGCACCGGCGAGACGCACCACGCACTCCGCGACGACTAGACGATCCAGCGGCGCAACTCCAGGGACAGTCCCTGGAGTTGCGTCACATGGTGCCGTGCTCGTCGGGCTCGGTGACCGTGTAGACGCGAGCGAGCTCGCGGCGCTCGGCCTCGGCCTCCTCCGGCGTCTGGTCGGGCCAGTGGCCGTGCTCGTCGAAGAACGCACGCGCGACGTCCTCGTCGCGGCGCGGATCGTGCGCACGCAGGACGCGCAGGATGAAGAACAGGCCGACGATCCCCACGACGAGGATCAGGTAGGCGAAGGCGTCGGACACGCCTTCAGCGTACGCGCCGCCGCACCCACGCGATTCTCAGCCTGATCTCAGGAGAGTCTCGGGCAGGCCTGTTTCGATGACTCTCGCCAGTCCGATCGACAGAAAGGCACCGCGATGGAAGCGACCCTGCATCAACTTGATCTCCGGCACACCAGCCACGACGTGAGCGACAACGGCACCGTGCGAGTGGACATGGAGGCAACCGCTGACGCACTCTTCGCCGCCGACGGCGCTCACGTCCGCGCGGCGATGAACAGCGTTGTCTGGGAGCGCGCGGGGGCTACTTCAGAGGCTGACGCGCGGTACCCGGTAGCGCAACGCCCGATGCCGGAGCTGCCACGCGCCCGCGTTGCCGTCGCGGTGCGGGCCACAGCGCGACCATGCCCCCGCCGGCCACGATCACCCCGCCGATCCATATCCACGCCACGAGCGGCGACACGATCATCCGGAAGTCGGCAACCGGGGCGGCCTGCATGTAGCGGCGTACCACCGTCGACACGAGGAATCCCTCGAGTTGCGCGTTGGCATCCGGGAAGCGGCGGTCAGCGTCCCTGATCATCGGCTCGACCGCCGAGAGGTCAGGCTGTACCGCCGTCCAGATGTCACGCGTGACGCCGGCGCGGAGCCCGAGCTCGCTCGTGGACTCGCCGTTGAAGAAGCGGCCGATGCGCCCGAAGGTGGCTTGGTCGAGCGACGGGTAGTACCCGCGGCTCGGGATCAACGTGGCGACGTGCCGGCCGCCCTTGGACACGTCCAGCACCGCGCCGAGGGTGACCTTCTCAGCGCTGAGCGCGCTCGTCGGCCTGAGGTAGCTGATGTCGTAGCCGCCAACCCGCACCGTGTCCCCGGGCCGCATGCGAAGGTCGCGCACGTGCTGGAAGGCCGTCGACGCCGCCACCCCGACGAGCAGCACCGCGATCCCCACGTGCACCAGGTAGCCGCCGTAGCGCCGGCGGTTACGGCCGACGAGCGCGGCCAGCGCGACGGGCGCGGGCTCCCGGGTGAGTGCCCGCCGCGCGCGCGTCCCGCGCCAGAGCTCCTGCCCGACCGCCGTGAGCGTGAAGCCGGCGACGCAGAACATCGCCAGCGCGAGCGGCCTTCGCGCGACGCCGCCCGCTGAGACCAGCGCCGTCAGGACGAGCAGCGCCCCCACCAGCGGGGCCGCGAACGTGCTGACGAGCCGATCCCGGCTGAACGCCCCCCAGGCGAGCACGGGCCCGATCCCCGACAGAAGGACCAGCACCAGGGCGAGTGGCGTGACGTAGCGGTCGAACCACGGCGGGCCGACCGCCGCCTTGTTCCCGGTCACGGCCTCGGCGATCAGCGGGAAGAACGTGCCCCAGAACACGACGAAGCACAGGCCGATCAACACGAGGTTGTTGGCGAGGAAGGCGGCCTCACGGGAGAGCAGCGAGGTCAGTCGATGCTCGGAGCGCAGGAGGTCCCGCCGGGTGACCAGGAGCACCACCGAGCCGGCGACCATCACCGCGATCAGCGCGACGAACGGCCCTCCCAAGGTGGAGGCGCCAAAGGCGTGGATCGAGTCGAGGATCCCGGAGCGCACCAGGAACGTCCCCAGCACCGCCAGCGTGCCCATCGCCAAGGCGAGTGACACGTTCCACACCTTCAGCATCCCCCGCTTCTCCTGGATCATGATCGAGTGCAGGAAGGCGGTGCCGGTGAGCCACGGCATCAGCGAGGCGTTCTCGACCGGGTCCCAGGCCCAGTAGCCGCCCCAGCCGAGCTCGGCATACGACCAACGGGCGCCGAGGAGGATGCCGATGCCGAGGAAGAACCATGCGGCGAGCGCGAAGCGGCGCGTCGAGCGGATCCACTCGGCATCCACACGCCGCGCGATCAGTGCGCCGATGGCGAAGGCGAACGGGATCGCGAACAGCGTGTATCCCGAGTAGAGCATCGGGGGGTGGAACATCATGCTCGGGATGCCGAAGCAGCGGGCTGAGGCCCACGCCCTGCTGCGGCGCAGGATGCAGGCGCTCGAACGGATCGGCGAGGAACAGCAGCAGCACGGTGAAGAAGCCGGCGAACGCGAGCAGCACCGCCTGGGCCCATGCGGCCACCTCGCGCAGCCGACGACGGGTGAGGAACAGCGCGAGGCTCGACCACAACGACAGCAGCCAGACCCACAGGAGCAGCGATCCCTCCTGGGCCGACCATGCGGCAGCCGCCCGGTAGAACACCGGCGTGGTCGTGCTCGAGTGCTCCGCCACCACCGCCAGGCTGAAGTCGGAGCGCACGAACGCCGCGACGAGGATCGCGAACGCCAGCGTCAACACGCCCGCCAGGGCGTACACCGCCCGGCGGCCGGACTCCACCCAGGCGCTGCGTCGTGCGAGGACGCCATAGACCGACACGCCGATCCCGTAGGCCTCGATCGCGAGGGCACCGGCGAGCAGCAACGGGCCAAATGACGTCACGAGGTCTTCCTGGCGGTGAACTTCGACGGGCACTTGGTGATCAGCGAGCCGGGCTCGCCGACGAAGCCGGCGCCCCGCCTGCGCACGGTGACGATCACCTCGCGCCCGCCGCGGAAGGGATCGGGCACCGCCCCCATGTAGCTGACCGCCACCGAGCTGCTGCCAGTGCGGTCGCGCACGCGGAAGTCGAGCGCGCCGTCGCGACGGCGCACCGAGCCGGCGAGCACGGTACCCGTGAGCTGGTAGGAGCGGTCGCCCCCGACATGGAGCAGCTCGCTCGGGGTCTTCGCAGGCGTCGAGGCGGTGAAGCTCGCATAGGCAAGCGCACCGGCGAGCAGGACCGCGGCGCTGAGCGCGACCACGAGCCTGACGCGTCGCCGCCTGGCGGGATCCACGGCGTCACCACCCCGGGCTCATGGCGTCACCACGGCGCTGCGAGGCGGCGCCGGCTGGGGCGCCGCGGGCGCTGGCTTGCGCGCCGCGCCGCCCGTCAGGTTGAAGCCGGCGAACATCGAGCGCGATACCGACGAGCTCGCCCAGGTAGACCAGCGAGTACTCGCCCGCGCGCGTCATGCTCGTCGACAGCGCCAGCACGAGCGCGCCGCCGGCGATCCACGCGTTGGCCCGCACCCGGCGCCGGCGGGCGAGCGAGTACAGCGAGCCGCCGAGCAGGAACACGGTGCCGAACGAGTTGAGCGCGATCGCCCAGATGAAGGCGTGCCCGCCGAGGGCGCCGTCGGCCGGCGGCCGGCCGCTCGGCGCGTGGGCGAGCATGCTCGCGCTCACCGGCGCCAGGAGCACGGCGGCCGCAGCCGCCAGCGGTGGCCACCAGCAGTCCGCCGAGCAGCACATCACGGGCGCGCCGCGGCAGCTGCAGCCAGGCCGAGCCCGCGCCGAGCCAGGCGACCGTGAGCACCCCGCCGCACAGGTAGTAGCCGCGGAACAGGCCGGGACTCCAGCCCGATCCCTGGGCGACCGCCTCGCAGGCCGTCGCCGCCGCGAACAGGACGAAGCCGCCGGCCCAGAGCAGCTTCTCGCCCGCGCGCCGGCGGCGGAACGAGCGCAGCAGCATGACCGTGAACAGCAGCGGCGAGCAGCGCGGCCGCGATCGGGCAGCAGCGAGCTCGACACCGCCGGGAGCGGTGCGGGTCGAGTCGCCCGCGATCGGGGTCACGGCTGCGCCCGCCTGGAGCCACGACGGTCAGGTAGATGAAGTCGCGATCGCCGAACATGCCTTCGTGCGAGGCGCGATCATGTAGCGGCCGGGCGCAGCGCGCTGCTGCGGCGCGAGAGCCAGCGACGTATGCGAGCGGCGCACGACCGACAGGGCGATCGGCGGTGCCGCGATCGACGTCGAACAGCTGGTATGCACCCGGCCGATCCACCGCGGCCGAGCGGATGACGAGCCCGCGGACGTCTCGCGCATGCACCCGCAGCGCGTCCGGCGGGTACGGGTTCTGCGGGTCGCGCCAGCCGAACAGCTTCACGCTCCCGCGTGGCGTGCTCAGGAACTGGCCGGTGATCTCCCGCGTGAAGCGCTTCGCGTAGGAGTAGCGCAGCCGTCTTGGCGCCCAGTGCCGTCCACCGCCGGGACGAACGGCAGCGCCACGAGCACGAGCCCGATCGTGCCGAGCCCCGCCACGACGCGCGCACGCGAGCTGCCCGGCGCCCGTCGGCGCCGCGGTCGGCGGCCGCGGGCCCTCGATCCTGATCAGCCGGCGCCGGTGTGCGCGGTGGAGCATCGCCGCCGACAGCAGCGCGCTCACCGGCAGCCACACGAACTCCACCCGCCAGCCGAGGTCGCGCAGCGGGCCCTGACCGAACGGCGAGAACGCGAGCGGGATGACCGCCCACGCCAGGGCGGGCCCCGACGATCAGGAGCACGAGCGCCGTCACCGGGAAGCCGGCGAACAGCCAGCCGACGCCGGGGAAGCCGAGCAGCCCCATCGGCAGCTCGTACGCGGCGAGCGCCGCCGGGCGCAGCCGGCGGACGCGCCGCGGGATCCTGCCGGTGTAGGCGGCCGGCGCGGCGCCGAGCGCCGCCCGTGCTGTCGCGCCGGTAGCCGGCGGTCAGGCGCCACGTCGCGCCTGGCGTAGGCGCCGAAGCCGACGCCCGACGGCGAGCGCCGCGGGCACGAGCACCAGCGCGGACCACGGCTCCAGCGACGCGACCGCGTCACCGAAGCTCGCTCCGCCGGTCACGCGGTGGGCGGCCACCGCCGCGAAGGCGATCCCGGCGGCGTAGTAGACGCCCATGCCGGAGGCAACCCCGACGGCCGCCACGCGCACGTGCCCGCGCGGCCACGCCTCGCCGGACTGCCTGCGCATCAGCGCCAGCGCCAGGGCGAGCAGGATCGGCATCAGGCCCGCCGAGCATGTTCAGCTGGGCGTGGAGGTTCACGATCACGTCGCCCGCGTCGCCGCTGCGGTCGAGCAGCTCGTTGACCGCCGGGAAGGCCTGCACCGGCCCCTGGAGCGTGCCGACCGCGAGGGCGCCGCAGCCGGCGAGGACGAGCGCGCGGACCGGGCTCGCGCGACCTCCACATCGAGCGCGCGACGAGCCAGAGCAGCGTCCAGAAGCCTGCGAGCATCGCGATCCCGGCGCCCATGATCAGGAACGGGTGCAGCGCGGTGGCGGCCTCGGCCTGCTCGGGCGTGAGGCCCTCGCGCGACGACGAGGTGGCCCTCGTGGAAGCCGAGGTAGAGCGCGGTCGCGTAGAAGGCGAGCGAGCCGCCGAGCAGGAGCCAGAAGCAGCGGTTGACGCTGCCGGCGCGGCGGCGCCGTGCCGCCGAGCGAGGCGGCACGAGGTAAGCAGGCCGCCCGCGACGAGCATGGTGAGCCCGGTCACGAGGTTGATGTGCGCGTGGCTGATCGGGTCGATCCACTCGCCCGCGTGCTGCGCCTTGTACAGCCAGTCCGCGTTCTTCGGCTGCACCTGGATCACGCCCTGCACCGTGCCCACCGTGAGCGCCGCCGGCGCCCGTGAGCGAGGAACTTCCACAGGTGCGCCGTCCGGCTTGGGCACGCGCACGAGCCGCGCCTGGAAGATCGTCAGGGCCACGTTCGCGGCGAAGCACCAGTAGCCGATGCCCATCACGCCCGCGCTCGCGCCCACCGGCACCCGGTACCAGTTGCCCATGTGCGTCCTTCGCCGCCTGGTAGTCCCAGCCGTGCGCGACCAGCCGGCCCATGGCGATCCCGTTGCGCGATCAGCGCGACATAGAAGACGAGCAGCCCGACCGCGGTGAGCCAGAACGCCGCCTGGGCGAGGCCGTTGCTGGCCAGCGGGCGACCGACGATGCGCGGCAGCACGTACCAGCAGACCCCGGTGGCGATCAGCGTGCCGCCGCCGACGATCATCACGTGCGTGTTCGAGAGGTCGCGCACGAGGTGGCCCGCGTAGCCGGCGCGCGCCTCCCACTCCGCGATCCAGCGGCAGGTTCTTCGACGACCATGTGCAGCGAGCCGAGGCACAGGAACGCCGCGCCGGCGATGAAGTACTTCGCGAGCTTGCGGTCGTGCGCCGCGAGCTCGTCGTCCGCCGAAGGGCTCGGTCCGCACCGGCGGCGCGCGGCCGGGCAGCAGCCGGCTCACGGCCGCGATGACGACGGCTATGAAGCCCGAGGTAGGAGAGGAACTGCAGCGAGGTGAGGTGCTGCAGGTACACGCGCGGGCGCGCTCAGCGCAGCCCGGGCTCGACGAAGTAGATCGTGAGCATCATGGCGAGGTAGAGCACGATCATCACCGCGAGGATCGCCCAGGCGCGGTTGCTCGCCCGGCGGCAGTGCCGCGCGCCGGCGGCGCCGATGTCGCGGTAGCCGTAGAGCGGGCGCGCCGGGCGCAGCCTTCGCCGCGCGCTCGCTCGGCCATCAGAAGATCTTCTCCATCACGAGGCTCCTCTCCAGCTCGATGTCGCCGCCGAAGTCGGCGATCAGGCGCTCGAACGTGTAGCCGCGCTCCAGGAACGCCTCGAGCTGCGCCGAGGGTGTCCCACGACGTGTAGCAGTGGACGCGCACCGCCGCCTCGCGGCTCGGCGCGGAAGAAGACGTCGAAGCGCTGGCAGCCCGGGTACTCCTGCGACGTGGCCCTTGAGCGCCTGGAGCGACGCGTAGAGCGCGGGCCAGTCCTCGGCGCGGCACGACCACCTCGCTGCAGGTCGAGTAGACGACGATCGGCAGCGCCTCGGTCCACATCAGAACAGCTGCCCCGAGATCAGGTGGCCGATCACGAACTCCGCCCCGAAGGCGACGACCACGAGCGTGACGAGCCAGAAGAAGAGCGGCACGCGCCCGGCCGCCTCGGTCGTGTAGCCGCCCCAGCGGTCGAGCGGGCTGATGCCGGTCTGCGGGTGCGTGCTGCGGTAGTCCCGGACCCAGACCACGAGGATGCAGCGCGAGCACGATCACGAATCCCCACAGCCAGGCCAGCGAGGTCCAGTCGACGTGCCAGGTCTCCGTCCGCCCGTGCGGCTCGAGCTGGCGGCCCTGGAGGTAGTGGTAGTAGTCGTGCGACCTTCTGCGGCGAGTCACCCCTCGGCATCGCCATCGGCCCACTCCTCCTCGTCGAGCGCCCACGTCGGGCGTGTAGTAGTCCTCCTCGTCGATCATCAGCGGGATCCGCGCCGCCTGCTCGAGGTCGTGGAAGTGGCCGGCCTTCCAGGCCACGATGAACGCCAGCAGCGCGAGCCCGGCGAACAGGAAGAAGGCGTCCATCATCCAGTCGGCCATCACCCATTTCGACTGGTCGTTCTCGGGCGCGTCGTGCGCGAGCGCGGCGGCGGGCGCGGCGAGCGCCGCGACGGACACGAGCGTCGCCAGGACGAGCCGCCGCCTCATTGCTGGCCCTCCACCACGGGCGGGATGTCCTTCTGCGAGATCGGCGGCAGCTTGTCGCCGCGCGCCTGGGCGTCGGCCCAGGCCCGGTCGAGCAGCTGCTGGTAGATGCGCCTTGATGCCCGGCGGCGGCGTCCTGCGAGGCTGAGCGGCGTCGCCGAGCCCGTTCACCACGATGCGGTCGGCGGGGCCAGGCCCGGGAACACGCGCATCGCCTCCTGCATGAACGGGTCGGCGCTCTGGGCCTTCGCTGAACGACGACGTTGTCTGCGAGCTTCTGCCGCGACTTCACCCAGGCGAGCAGCTCCTTCGACGGCTGCCCAGGTGATGTAGTCGCTTCGGCTCGGGGATCGCGGTCCTTGGCGAGCGTCCCGTTCGGGATCGTCTTGACGAACAGCACCACGCGCCAGATGTCGTCCACCGACAGGCGCTCGCCGAAGTTCTCCATCCCGGTGCCGGTCCAGCCGCGCAGGATCCGGTAGTAGAAGTCGCCCGGGCCGGTGTCGCCGCCGCAGCAGGCGTCGTCCTTGTCGGTGAAGTCGGCGGGCGGCGGCGACATGAACGTGGCGCCCGGGTCCCTTGCCGTCGCCCTTGAGCCCGTGGCAGCCGACGCAGCGCTGCGAGGAAGACCTCCTTGCCGCGCAGCAGGTTCTGCTCGGTCACCGGCAGCGGATTGCCCGACAGCCAGTAGCTGCGGTCGATCTGCGAGAGGTTGGGCGCCTCCTCGAGCTGGTTCGGCGGAGGCTTGACCTCCTTCTGCTTGACGATCGGCTTGTGCGCGCCCTGGAAGCCCGTGTAGGGCTGCGGGAAGCCCTGCACGGTCAGCACGATCGTGCTTCGCGTAGAGCTGGCCGGCGTAGCGCAGCAGGCCCGGACTTGCCGCTGCGCGTCTCGACGAACTGCGGTCAGGTCGCTCCACCTGGCCGTCCGAGAAGAGCGACTTCATCGGCGGCATCAGGGAGCGCGGATCGACGTAGCGCGCGTCGTAGAAGTGCGCGTACTGCCAGTCGTCTGGGTGCCAGCCCGACTCCTGCGAGAGGTCGGGCCCGGTGCGCTCGGTGCCGAGCAGGTTGGGCGACTGGTCGCTGCCGTAGAAGTCGCCGGGCTGCGAGACCTTCGGGTACAGGAAGTAGAGCGCCTCGCGCACGTCCTGTGGCCGCGAGTAGCCCGAGTGGCAGACGAAGCAGTTGTTCGACGCGAACAGCGTCGCGGCCCTTGACCGCCTGGTCGTTGAGCGGCGCCCAGTCGGTCGGACGGCGGCGGGTCGAAGGTGTGCGATCGGCAGCCAGACCACGACGAACGACCACGGCCAGGAAGACGAGCAGGCCGCCGACGCCGGCGACCCACGGCGTGATGAGCATCTGTCTCCGGCGGGTGCGGCGCCCAACCCTGCGGCGACTGCGCGTCGGCGCCCTCGAGTCTGTTCGTGCTCGTCGACCATCGCTCAGCTCGTCGACCGGCGGTGCGATCGCCTCGGCGAGCCGCAGCGTCTCGCGCCGCCGGCGCTCCTGCGGTGTTGCGTGAGCATCGTCATCCCGATGTTCACCATCTGGACGATCCCGGAGATGACGATCATCGCCCCGAAGATCCCGCGCGCGATGTAGTAGGGATGCAGCTGGTCGAGCACGTTGACCTCGGGAATGCCCTCCTGCCAGCTGAAGCCCTGCTGGAAGCCGGCGAGCGTGAGCACGCTGAAGAAGCCCGTGAAGCCAACCGTGACAAGCCAGTACTGCCACTCGGTGAGACTGCGGCTCCACAGCGGTCGCCGGAAGACCTGGGCGACGATGTAGTCGATCACGCCCATGCCGAGGATCGTGAAGGCGCCGAGCAGCGCCAGGTGCGCGTGGGCGACGACGAAGTTCGTGAAGTGCTGCAGCTTGTTGAACGGCTGCAGCGCCTCGAACGCGCCCTGCACGTTAACCAAAAAGTAGAAGAAGAACGCGGTCATGGTGAACCGCATGGTCAGGTTCGTGAAGAACTTGTCCCAGTTGCCCTTCATCGTCCCGAGGATGTTGATCGTGAAGGCGAACACCGGGATGAGCAGCGCCCACGACGAGATCTCGGCGATCGTCTTGAGCCACGCCGGCGTCGGCGACTGGAGGATGTGGTGGTCGCCGACGCCCGTGTACAGGAACGCCATCCCCCAGAAGCTGATCAGCGACAGCGTGTAGCTGTACAGCGGCGTGTTCGTGATGCGCGGGACGATGTAGTAGGTGATCGCGATCAGCATCGGCGTCAGCCACAGCCCGAACAGGTTGTGCGCGTACCACCAGTTGAGGATCGCGTCGGAGAGGCTGTTGCGTGAGGGCGCCCGGAGGGCGCGCCCCAGACGTGGCCGGGGCGCCAGATCACGTTGCCGATCGCGTAGTCGACCGCGAGCCAGATCGGGCTGGCGATGAAGAACCAGACCGAGACGTAGATCGGTCGGATCGTCCGCAGCGCGACGGTCCCGAGGATGTTCACGATGTTCGCCGACCAGATGATCAGCAGCGCGATGTCCACCGGCCAGATGAACTCCGCGTACTCGCGCCCCTGGCTGTGGCCGGTGAGCAGGCCGATCACGCCGCAGAGGAACATGAGGTTCCACGCCCAGGCGCACCAGACGCCGAGCCGCTCGCTCCACATCCCGCGCGTGCCGCACAGCCGCGGGAGCATGTAGAAGAGCGCGCCGAAGTACATCATCGTGAGCCAGGCGAGGATCACGCCGCTCACGTGGGACGGGCGGATGCGGCTGAACGCGAGCCACGAGACGTCGCCGAACGCCTCCGGGGTCACGAACTGCGTCGCGAGGACGAGGCCGAACAGGTCGACGACCGTCAGCCACACCACCGAGGCGAGCAGCCAGTGCCGCGCGGCCCGGTCGGGGTAGCGGAACGGCGTCTCCGCGGGCGGGGCCTGCCCGGAGTCTCGATGACCCCCGATGCCGGCAGCCGTGTCGCTCGCAGCCATCTCCTGCACAGCCTCCGCGCTGGAACGCTAAGCGAGGCGGCCGGCGCGGGCCACAGATGACAACATCGTCATTCGCTGGTCATTTGCAGGTCATCTGCCCTGTATGGATGACGCGCTGGCCTAGTCCGGCGGCCCATGCTCCGCATCCTTGTCATCGAGGACGAGTCGCGGATCCGTGTCGTTCTTGTCGCGCGCGCTCGAGGCAGAGGGCTTCGCCGTAGACGGGGCCGACAACGGTCCCGACGGTCTCGAGCGGGCCCTGCGCGGAACACCACGACCTCGTGATCCTGGACCTGCTGCTGCCCCGGCTCGACGGGCTCAGCGTGCTGCGTGAGTTGCGTCGCCGCTCGCCCGACCTGCCCGGTCGTGATCGTGTCAGCGCGTTCCGATCTGTCCACCAAGCTGCGCGGCTTCGATCTCGGCGCCAACGACTACCTGGCCAAGCCGTTCGCGCTGGACGAGCTGATCGCGCGGGTGCGCGCACAGCTCCGCGCGCACGGCGAACGGCACGACGGGGTCCTTCAGGCGGGCGAGCTCATGCTGGACCTCGCCCGCCGCCAAGCACGGATCGGCGACGCGCGACGATCGACCTTTCCGACCGCGAGTTCCGGCTTCTGCACCATCTCGTCAAGCACGCCGGCGAGGTGGTGACCCGAGACAGCATCCTCTCCGTGGTCTGGGGCTGCCACTTCGACCCCCGGTCCAACGTCGTCGACGTGTGCGTCCGCCGCCTGCGCAGCAAGCTCGGCGACGATGCGCCCATCGAGACCATTCGGCATGCCGGGTATCGGATCACTACGGCGGCTTGATCGTCTCGAGATCGCGTGGTTCGCGTTCGCGCTGCTCAACATCGGCGCGATGCTCCGGTGGCCGTCGTGGGAAACGATCCCGTTCCACCTGATCTGGTTCAGGCTCACGCTGCTCTACGGGTTCCGCGTCTGGGCGCTCGAAGCCGACCTTCGTGGTGCTGACTGCTCAGGGGATTGTCACCGGGCTGCTGATCGCGCACGATGCGATGAACGGGACGCAGGAGTGGGGCGAGCTGTTCGAGGTCCCGCTCATGTCGGCGATGTTCCTGGCGATGGTCTGGCATGCTCGCCGCCACCGGGCCGCGGCGCGTTGCCCTCGCGCGGCACACGGGCGAACGCGCCTCGATGCTCGCGCGACAGGAGCGCTTCCTCCACGACGTCTCCCACGAGCTGAGGACGCCGATCACGATCGCGCGCGGCCATCTGGAGACTCTGCGACGCTCAGACGGCGACACCTGGCAACCGGAGGTCTCGGTGGCGATCGACGAGCTCTCGCGCATGGAGCGGATCGTGGAGCGGCTGTTGCTTCTCGTGCGCGCCGGCGATGCCGGCTTCGCCACGACCGCCGAGGACGTCGAGCTCGACGTGCTGCTCGAGGACATCGTCGATGCGCTGGGCCGAGGTCGCGCCGCGGGTCTGGCGGATCGGGCAGCCTGGCGCACGGAACCATGCGCGCCGACCCCGACGCGCTGCGAATCGCGCTCGACGCGCTGGTCGAGAACGCGGTGGCCACACCGACGCCGACGGACGCGATCGAGATACGCGCGAGTCGCGCGGCGGGCAGGTCGCGATCGACGGTGGCCGACGAGGGCAGCGGTATCCCGCCGAGGCGCTCGAGCAAGATCTTCGAGCGCTTCGCCCGCGCCGACCCGGCCGGTACCGCGCGGCGGCGGGCGGGTCGGCCTCGGGCTCGCGATCGTCAAGGCGATCGCCAAGGCCCACGGCGGACGCTGCAGCGTGACGAGCTCGTCAGAGGGATCCACTTTCACGCTCGTCGTCCCCGGCTTCAGGCGAGCTGACGCACCGCAGCACGATCCGATCGCTGAGCCATTGAGCACGTCACTCGGCGCGCACGACCTGGCCGAGCAATGACGCTCGTCGTCGTCGGCCTGTCACACACGACGGCGCCGATCGCACTGCGCGAGCGTGTCGAACTCGACGCGCGGCGGGCAGCGGTCCTGCTCGCGTCGCTGACCGAACGCGCTGAGATCGACGAGGCAGCCGCTCTCTCCACGTGCAATCGCACGGATGTCTATCTCGCAACGGGTCGACCCGGGCGGCGCTGACGAGCCGCGATCACCGAACTCGCGCTGATCGGAGGAATGCACCGCGAGGAGCTCGACACGGCGATCCGGACGTGGCGGGGGACGGATGCGGTGCGCCACGTCTTCCGGGTGACGGCGGGGCTCGACTCGATGGTGCTCGGCGAGGCCGAGATCCAGGGACAGGTCAGGCGTTCGTACGATCTCGCGCTGTCGCTCGGCACCAGCGGGCCGATCATCAACCGCCTCTTCCAGGACGCGTTACGGGTCGGCAAGCGTGTGCGGACGGAGACGGGTATCGGCCGCCACAGGGCCTCGGTCGCGTCGGTCGCGGTGGAACTCGCCCGTCGGGATCTCCGCGCGCTCGACGGGCGCCGCGCGCTCGTGATCGGAGCCGGAAAGCACGGCGCGCTCACGGCGCGGGCACTGATGGATGCCGGCGTGCAGACCGTGTACGTGGCCAACCGGGCGCGGGATCGTGCCGAGGACCTTGCGGAGCGGTTCGGCGGCACGACGGTGAGCTTCGACGACCTGGCCGGCGAGCTGCGCCGCTGCGATCTGGTGCTCACGTGCACGTCGTGCCCGTACCGGATCCTCACTCGACGGGAGCTCGCCGTTGCGGCCAGCGGCCGGCGCATCGTGGTGATCGATACCGCCGTTCCGCGTGACGTCGAGCCCGCCGCCGCAGGGCTCCCCGGCATCACGCTGTACGACCTGGATGTCATCCAGCGCGAGATGGCACGCGGTCGCTCAGCGCGCGAAGAGGAGGTACAGAACGCTGCGCCGATCATCGAGCAGGAGGTGGCGGCCTTTGCGCGCTGGCTCGCGTCGCTCGAGGTGGTGCCCACGATCTCGGCGCTGCGCGAACGGGGGCGCGCCGCCATCGAACGGGCGCTGCGCGAGAACGAGCCGCGCTGGCAGGCGCTCACGGACCCCGACCGCGAACGGGTAGAGTTGATCGCGCGGGCTGTGATCAGCGACCTCCTCCACGAGCCGACGGTCAGACTCAGACAGGCAGGCGAGCAGGGTTCCTCGTCGCGCTACGTCGAGACCGTACGCGAGCTGTTCGGCCTCACCGCGTAGCTGCACGCGCCGCTGTGCACAGCCTCACCGCACGAGGCGGACCGTAAGGCCTCCGGTTCCCATCACGTCGCCGGCGCCGTGGAGGAGGCCGAGGATCGCGGCGACGTAGGCCACGGTCTCCGGGATCGGCGGGATGCACATGCACGCCGCGACGCGCCGCTCGCCGGCGTTGTAGGCGGCCAGCGCCAGCGGGACCGACCCGAAGCGACGCAGTAGATCGCGCATGAGATGGGCCTGCGCGTCGATCGCCGCGTCTGCGTCGAACGGGTTGCGAAGGCCGTAGGCCGCGGCCGTGCTCGGCATGAACTGCGCGATCCCCTGCGCCCCCGCGCCCGACACCGCCGCCGGGTTGAAGCCGGACTCCTGGTGCAGCTGCGCGGCGAGCAGTGCCGCCGACACGCTCCAGCGCTGCGCCGCGCGCCCAAGCGCCGGCGCGAATCGATCGGGCACGAACGCCGGCAGTGCTCCGCCGGCCCGACCGTCACCCGCGTGTGGCACGGAGCCGACCGACGTCGACCCCGCGTTGAGCGTGTAGCCGAAATGCCACGAGTGCGCTTGACGCACAATTGACAGCGCGGGCGGCGCAAGACTGAAGGCCAGAGGGACAGCATTCGGACAGCTCGCGGACGTCCGGAGGACACCCGCGACCGCGTCCCATCTTGTGCGCGACCTCGCGGCGCCGACACTCCGCGCATGACGACTATCACCCTCCACGGCGACGATCTCGACCACTCCCGGTACATGCTCCGCGACCAGCTTGGAGCCGACCATGAGCTACTCCAGGAGATTGAGGAGGGGTACGCCTCGCGCTTCAGCGCCGACGATGTACGGGCGCGGATCGCGATGGGAGTCGCGTCGCGGAGCACGTCGGGCTGTTCTAGCGCCCGGCTCCCGGCGCGGCGGGGCCGGAGGACCTGGCACCGGAAGCGGGAACTCTCCTGCCGTGGACTTCCAGGCCACGTTGACTCAGCTATTGGGACTGCTCGGGCGCCGGGTGTTCGTGGAGGTACGCGCTCCAGGGGAACTCGAAGTTGTGACCCTGCGAGGAACGCTCGCGACGGGCGACGACCTGGGGGACTTCGAACGTGCCCACGGCGTCGGTGGGCCGGGACATGATCGGCTGCTGTTCACGATGCGCGAGCACCCGTTCCCCGAGGGCTTCTACCTCGACCGCCGCACGTTCCGGAACGCCGAGTGGGTGCGGCAGGACCCCGACCCGGAACTGAGGATCGGCCTGAGGGGCGGCGTGACGGTTGTGGTCATCGAGGACACGGACGACCGGTAGGTCTTGCAAGCAACTCCGCGGAGGTAGGCAGTGTCGCACGGCGTAGAAGGGAACGCGCGTGATCGTCAACGGCTTCAACCCGCTGGACAAGGAAGCCCTTGCGGACACGTTCGTTCGCATGCTCACCGAGCAGCATTGCGTTCCAATCGGGGCGTTCTATTCGGGCCGCAACGCCACGCCCTCGGGCCAGTACGGCAAGGAGGTTGTCCAGGGCGCGGGCATCTACGGCCTCTACTACCACGGCAACTTCCCCGACTACCAGCCGCTTGCCCTCGCCGGGTGCCAGTGGCCCATCTACATCGGCAAGGCTGAGGCGCCGGGCTCGCGCAAGGGCGACGACTGGACGCCGAGTCCGACCCGCAAGGGTCCACTCCTCGACCGCCTGACGCTCCACAAGGCGTCCATCGAGTGGGCCGGAAATCTCGACTTGGACGACTTCCGCGCGCGATGGCTTGCTGTCGATGAGGCGTTCATCGTCACGGCGGAGGTCTTGCTCGTGAAGCGCTATCGCCCGCTCTGGAACGCCCAGGTGGACGGGTTTGGCTCGAAGGCCGTCGGCGGCCCTCGTCAGCAGGGCTTCACGTCGAAGTGGGACACGCTCCACGCCGGGCGTCAGAACATCGGCGGCAAGGCCAAGTTCCGATCCCGGCGATCCAACAGGAGATAGCGGCACATCTGGCGCTGTTTCCGCCGCGCCCGAACGCGCCGTACGCTCGGCCTACGTCGCCGCCGCCCACCACAACTACGCCGTAGGAGCGGGATTCGTCCGCGCTTCCGTCCGGGTCATAGGCTTCCATCCGTGCGCGTGACCGTCGCCGCCACGCCCAGAGAGGCCAAGGCCTCCGGGCCGCTCTCGTTTGCCGCGCTCGCTCGCGCGCGGACCTCAATCGAGTTGTTCGCCGGAGGAGGGGGCATGGCCCTCGGGCTTCACGAGGCGGGCTTCCGCCACATCGCCGTGAACGAGCTGGACGAACGCTCCGGGAGACGCTGAAAGCGAACCTAGCTTCGGCCACCATCCGCGTCCGCAAGCGCTGGCCGATGCTGGAAGAGCAATCATT
>CAWCEB010000105.1:0-12948 GCA_963794105.1 uncultured Actinomycetes bacterium
ATCGATCGTACACAGCAGCACCCGGGCCGCAACCTGGCTCGGGCAATGAGTTGCGCCGGCGGCGTGGCTGCCGATATCGTGCCGGCGCGTGACGCGGCGGTCCAGCCTTGTGGGTGCGTTGATGCTGCTCTGCGCGAGTAGTGCTCACGCCGCCGCGCGACCCGATCTGCGCGTTGGCGGCGTCACGGCACAGGTCGGCGGCCAATTCGCTCGTCGTGCGCGCGACGATCGCCAATGCGAACGGGACGGCTCTGGGCGTCGACTGCGCGGATCCTCCTGTCGAACGACGCGCGCGCGGACAGGTCGGATACGAAGCTCGCCGAGCTCAGGACCAAGCGGCTGGGCCGGCGCAAGAAGGTGCACCTGAGCAGGACGCTGGTGCTTCCGGCGGTCACCGGCGCGCGCCGTGTGCTCGTGTGTGCCGACGTGAGGCGCCGGGTGCACGAGCGCAACGAGGGCAACAACTTCGCCGCCTCCGGCGCGGTGACCCTGAGCCGCCCCGCCGACCTCCAGCCACCGGGGACGCCGGCGCCGACCCCCCGGACCGGACGCCCGGCGTCCGACCAGCCGCCGCCCACCGACACGGCGCCGCCCGCCCCCGCGCTGACCGCCACCGACCCGGCCTCCGGCAGCGAGTCCAACAGCCCCCGGGTCAAAGGCAGCGCCGAGCAGAACACGGCGATCTTCGTCTACGCGACCGCGGATTGCTCCGGGCCGGCGATCGGCACCGGCACGGCGGCCGAGCTCGCTGCGGCCGGCGTGCAGGTGAGCCTCCCCGAGGACGCCGACGCCGAGCTCGCGGCCAAGGCGGTGCGCGGCGGCACCTCGGCGTCGTCGTGTTCGAACACGCTGCATTACCACGACCCCGCGGCGCTGAACGAGACCGACACGCCCGGCGGAGGCCGACAGCTGCGCGATCGACCCTCCGTCCAGCATCGCGGTCCAGCCGGGCGGGCAGTACTCCGTCGCCGTGCGCGCCTCTTCGAGGCGGGAACGACCGAGGCGGCCGGCGCCTCGGCGGGCGTGGTCGCGCAGTACGGATCGGTAGTGCGGCGCTCGACCCGCGGACAAGCGCCGCCTGGACCTGGCAGGCGATGCAGTGGGACTCCCAGCAGGGCGACGACGACCTCTACTCGGTGACGGCCACCGCGCCCGGGACCGCGGGCGCGTATGCGTTCGCGGTGCGCTTCTCGCTCGACGGCGGTGGCGCGTGGACCTACTGCGACACCGACGGCGCCGGCTCTCGCCCGCCTCAGGGCACATGTTCTCGACCGACCAGCTCGGGTTCCTCGCGGTGAACGACGCCGATCCCGACGATGCCGATAGTGACGGCGTGCCGAACGCCACGGACAACTGCCCCTCGGACGCCAACGCCGACCAGGCGCCGACGGGGACGGGGACGGCAAGGGCGACGTCTGCGATCCGTGCCCCCGAGGCCGCCAACCCGGGGAACGCCTGGCGGTCCGGACACCCCCTACGCGATCAACCAGGGGACCGCCCCGCAGGGCGACCTCTCGGTGTCAGACCTGGTGGTGACGGCCGCGCACGGCAACACGTTCTGGGCGCAGGTCCAGCCGGGCAGCGGCAGCTACGACGGCGCCGGGTTCTCTGGGCTCGAGCTGTCCTTCAGCGGCACGAAGCCCGCGCCCGGGGACGTCGTGACGGTCGGCGGCTCCGTCGCGTCGGCGCCGTTCGAGGGCCTCTTCGTCGTCAACGCCATCACCGTCCTCGCGACCGGCACATCGCTTCCGGCGGCAACACCGGCGACCGCCGGGACGCTCACCGCCGGCCTCGACGATGTCCTCGTGAGCCTGGCGGACGTGACGCTCACCGCGATCGACGGCGCCGACTGGATCGTGACCGGCCCGGTGCGCGTCGAGCACGACATCATGGACACCCTGCCCGCCGGGTACGCCCAGGGCCAGATGTTCAGCTCGGTCACGGGCGTGGCCGAGACGAGCGGCGCGACACCGGCGGTGCGGCCGCGGGCCACCCCCGACATCGTCGCCGCGCCGTAGCGCGACGAGGATGGTGCCCGATCGCGCATGCGCGCGGCGAGGTCTTGAGGTCGCTCAGCTCGGCGCGGTGATCCCGATCGGCTTGACCGTGAGCGTCCCGTCGTTGAAGAACCCGTCGCCGCCGTCCTGGACGCCCCCGTTGATCGGCATCGCCCCGCCCGCATAGGGGAGTGGGAACGACTGCGGGCCCGTGTTGATCAGCGCGGGGCCCGGCTGGCCGGGGATCGGCGGCGGGTCGTACGGGTCGCCGGGGCAGTCCACCGAAGCCGTCGCGCTGTCGTTGCCGCTGGGACTCCACGCGACCATCAGCTGGTCCCCGGCGTCGGTGATCTTGACCGACCACCCGACCGCCGGGACGACGACGTCCACGTAGGTGCAATCGGTCTTCGACGTGAAGCTGACGTTCTGCCACTGCAGCGGCCCGCTCGCGGTCCACTCCTCACCGCTGCGCCGCGCGAGCAGCACGGCGTGCATCGTGCCGGACGCGTCGTGCGTGGCGAAGTGACCCGCTCCGTTGACGTCGAGCGTCACCTCGAAGGTCTCCGAGAGCGCGCAGAGCTTGTCCGAGAGCTGGCCGGCCAGCGTCTCCTCCCCGGCGTAGATGTTCGCTGTGTCCAGCGGGACGTCGATCGCACCGAGCTTCGCGCCGGTCCGGTCGTTGGTGATCGTCAGCGCGAGGCTCACCGCTCCGTCGGCGCCCTCGGTGACCGTGCCGCGCACTGCGACGTCCAGGATGATCAGGTTGCGCTCGGGGAACGTGGACTTGTCTGCGTAGGGCGACTTGCCGAGCTCGAACTCGCGCAGCACGTCCTTGAGCCGGCCGACCTCGCGCAGCGTCACGTGGCCCGGGCATCGCTTCCCGGCGCCCTCGAGGACGTCGTTGATGAGCAGGGCGTCGACGCCGCCGGACCAGGCCGCCAGATCGCCGCTCGGTGATGGCCCCGAGTACGAGAACGGGTAGATCCCGGCCGCGACCGAGCCGAGGCGGACGTTGCCGCGCTCGGTGACGAACGCGGCCCTCGCCCGCTTCTTCCTGGCCTTCTTGCGGGCCGTCAGCTTGGTGTGGGTGCGGCGCTGTCCGGACCTCAGGCTGACCGCGGTCGACTTGGTGACGACCGCTCCGCGCCTCGGGAGCACGACCCCACGGACGACGTAGGCGCCGGCCGGCAGGCTGAGGCTGAACGCCCCTGAGCGCCCGACGTCCTTGGCCGCGACGACCACGCTCGAGGCGGCGTCGATGGCCCGCACGCGCGCGTGCGCGCCCTTGGGCACCTTGACGCCGAGCGTGCCGGCGAAGACGCCGGGGCGCGGCGCGGCGGCCCGCGCGGTCACCGGCACGATGAAGAGCACGGCGAGCAGCGCCGTGACGACGCGGGGGGCGAGCATCGGGCCAACCTACGCCACGGGGAGGCGTGTACAGCCCCGCCGAGCCGCGGGCGCGGTCAGCCGGCGCGTGTGTACGACCCCCGCGCGCGCGAGGCGACATGCGCTCATCTTCGTCCCCGAACGACGGAACCCCCGCCTGAGCAGGGATTCTTGCGGAGTGGAGCTAGGGGGACTCGAACCCCCGACCTCCTGGGTGCGATCCAGGCGCTCTCCCAACTGAGCTATAGCCCCGCAGGTGTTGGCAGTGTAGCCGCCGAAATGTGTCCAAGGGGTCTCTGGGCACGCGGCCCCGGGGTACCCTCCCGCCGGGCACATGAGCTTTCGCAGCCGTCTCACGCTGTTCTTCGTAGCGATCGTGATCGTGCCGATGGCCTCGATGGCGATCGTGCTCTTCCGCCTGCTGAGCGACAACGAGCACGGCAAGGGCGACGCACGGATCGCCGCCCGGCAGGAGACCGCGATCCACCTCTACGAGGACGCGCGGCGCACGTCGACCGGCGTGGCGCGCACGATCGCGGCCTCCGACGCGGCTCTCGCCGCGGCGCTGCGCGCGGGCGACCGCGCGCGGATCCAGCGCCGCACGGAGCAACTGCGGGCGAAGTACAACGTCGCGCGGGTCCTCGTGCGCGACCCGAAGGGCGCACGGCTCGGCGACGCCGGTTCCGATCTCGCCGCGTTCCCGGCCACGCTCCAGCTCGTAGACGCGCGCCGCAGGTCCTACGGAACGATCCAGGTCGCGACCGAGACGGCGACGGGCTACGCCGATCTCGTGCACCGGATCGCGGGCCTCGATGCGGTGGTGGTGCGCGACGGCAAGCGGATCGCGGGCACGCTGCCAACCGTCGACCCGGCGAGCCTGCCCGCCCGCCAGGGCCACGTCACCGTGCAGAACAGCGAGTACCGCGTCTCGTCGTTCCCGGCGCCGGGGTTCGCGGGTTCGCACGTCCAGGTATCGGTGCTCGACAACAGCTCCGTCACGGAGGGCAACGTGCGCAATTCGCGACGGATCGCCGCGGCGATCCTGATCGGCTTCTTCATCCTCGCGTTCACGTTCGCGGTCCTCGTGTCGCGCTCGCTGCAGCGCCAGATCCTCGCCTTCCTCGACGCCGCCCGCCGGCTTGGCTCGGGCGACTTCTCCGCCCAGGTGCCGACCGTCGGCCGCGACGAGTTCGCCGCTCTGGGGGAGCAGTTCAACCAGATGGCCGGTCAACTCGAAGAGCGCGAGGAGGACCTGCGCCAGGAGCGGGTCCGGCTCGAGTCCGCGATGCGCCGCATCGGCGAGACGTTCGCGTCGAACCTGGACCGCAACGCGCTGCTGGAGATCGTGGTCCGCACCGCGGTCGACGGCGTGGCGGCCCAGGCCGGTCGTGCGACGGTGCGCACGGACGCCGCCGAACCGCTGCGCCAGGTCGGGACCGTCGGCGATCCGGCGGGACTCGAGGAGACCGTTCGCGCTGCCGAGGCGCTCGTGCTCGAGACCGGCGAGCCGCACAGCGCGAACGTCGACGACGCGTATGCGCTCGCCCATCCGCTGCGCGCCGCCGACGGCGAGGGCCGCGTCACGGGCATCGTCTCCGTCGGCCGCCACCACAAGCCGTTCTCTGACAGCGAGCGCGACCTGTTCCACTACCTCGCCGGGCAGGCCGCCGTGTCGGTGGAGAACGTGGGGCTGCACGAGACGGTCGAGCGCCAGGCGGTCACCGACGAGCTCACGGGCCTCTCGAACCGGCGCCGCTTCCAGGAGACACTGGCCGGCGAGGTCGCCCGCTCGCACCGCTTCGACCAGGGGCTCGGCCTGGTGATGCTCGATCTCGACAACTTCAAGCAGGTCAACGACACCTACGGCCATCAGCAGGGGGATGTCGTCCTGCGCGAGGTCGCGCACGTGCTCAAGGAGTCCTCGCGCGCGATCGACCTTCCGTCGCGCTACGGCGGCGAGGAGCTGGCGGTCGTCCTGCCCGGCACCGACCTCGAGGGCGCGTATGACCTCGCGGAGCGCGTGCGCGAGGGCATCGAGGCGCTCGAGTTCCCGCTCGAGGACGAGAACGGCGAGCGCCGCACGATCAAGATCACGGCGAGCCTCGGCGCGGCTGCGCTGGGCGAGGGGATCGAGGATATGCGCGAGCTGGTGGCGGCCGCCGACGCCGCGCTGTACCGGGCCAAGCGCGCCGGGAAGAACCAGACCGTCCGGGCGAGCTAGTCTCCTAATCGCCATGGGACTGCTCGACGACGCCATCCGTGAGCACCTGGAGCTGAAGCGCCGCCATGGCGCCGACCCCCAGGAGGTCGCACGCCAGGAGGACGAGGCCCTCGGCCCGATCGGCGGCCACGAGCCGGATCCGGAGCACGAGGACGAGCATGAGCACGAGCCGGAGCCCGCCGGGGTGTCCGACGATCAGCTCGAGCTCGAGGAGCCGCCGACCCCGTACGAGGCTCCTGCTGCGGCCGAGGCCGCGCCGGAGCACGACGAGGCCGAGCCGCCGCCCGTCGCGGAGGAGCCCGCGGAGGCGCCGGCGTTCGACGTGCAGCAGCCGACCGTGGAGTTCTCCGTCGAGGACGAGCACGCCGCCGAGGAGGACGCTGAGCCCGCGGACGAGCTCGAGGAGACCCCCGAGTTCCTGCAGGAGACCCCCGAGCACGACCGGCTCTGGTTCGAGCAGAAGCCGCCGCGCGACTTCGACTTCTGAGCTCGCACCCGCTCACCTGGCTCGACGTCTTCACCGACACGCCGCTGGCGGGCAACGGACTCGCGGTCGTCCACGAGGCCGACGAGCTCGACGATGCGACGATGCTCGCGTTCGCGCGCGAGACACAGCTCAGCGAGACGTCGTTCGTGCAGGCGCCCACGGCGGACGGCGCGACGTACCGCAACCGCATCTGGACGACGGGGCGCGAGCTGGCCTTCGCCGGACACCCGTCGCTGGGGGCGGCCGCCGCCGTGGCGCATCAGCGTGGCGAGCGGACCGCCACCTACGTTCAGCAGACGCCGGCGGGGCTGCAGCCGATCGAGGTCGAGCTGCGCGCCGACGGCCGCACGGCTCGGACCGAGATGCTGCAGGAGCCGGCGGAGTTCCATGCCGAGGTCGACCGCGCGCGCGTCGCCGCGCTGTGCGGGCTCGCGGCGGCCGACCTGCATCCCGAGCTGGGCCCGCAGTGGGTCGCGACCGGCGTGCCCCAGCTGATCGTCCCGCTGCCGGACCGCGACACGCTCGCGCGCGCGACGCCGGGCGACGGCCCCTCGATCGCGGCGCTGATCGCCGAGGGCGGCGGCATCGTGATCTACCTGGCGGTCGTGGAGGAGAGCGGTCAGGGATGGGCGCGGGCGTTCTGGGCCGAGGGCCCGATCGCCGGGGAGGACCCTGCGACCGGCAGCGCCGTCGGCCCGCTGTGCGCGTACCTGGACCGCCACGCGGGCATCTCGTCGATCTCCGTGGCGCAGGGGGCCGAGATCGGCCGCCCCTCGCGGCTGGATGCGCGGATCGACGGCGACCGCGTGCGCGTCGGCGGCGACTGCGTGGTCGTCATGACCGGCGAGGCGACCCTTTAACGACGCACGCGCTCCATCTCTGGAGCGCGTGCGTTCAGGGTCTGCGGCGAACCGTTCCCCAACGTCCGCCGCATGCTGGTGTCCTCACGAGTGCTTCGACCGGTGCCGGTCGCGACCGCAGCCCGCGGCGCTTCGCTGGACGCCCGTCGTAGCCCACGCACCCCGACGGCCGCGAGCACGAGCGCGCCCGCGATCTCCGCCAGCACGACGACCCACGAGATCGCGTCGGCGTGGATCTGTGGATAGGAGTCGCTGAATGCGCTCCAGTGCGGGGCGATGTGGCTCGCGGCGATCCCCGCCGCCGCCGACAGTCCCAGCACCGCGCCGAAGATCGGGCCGCGCTCGTCGCGGCGCAGCGCGAGCACCAGCGAGGCGATCGCGGCCAGCGTGAGGGCGGATCCGCCGACCATGATCTCCGTGGTCAACCCCGCGGTCCCCTGCCGCTGGTGGTCCGCCGTGTGCAGCAGGTTGACGGCCACGAAGAGGATGTTCGCGCGGACGAGTGTCATACCTAACGAGCGCTAGGTTAGCGATTCATCCTGGGGTGTCAACGCTAGACTTGACCGTCCCTGGGGCCATAGCTCAGATGGGAGAGCGCCTGCTTTGCAAGCAGGAGGTCGCCGGTTCGATCCCGGCTGGCTCCATCTCGTTCACACACAACTCTCAGGCGCTCCTTACCGGATCTTGAGCGTCGCGAGTCGATCATGTGTGCATGGCATCCGCTCAGGGCGACAGGTTGCTGCACAGGGTCCGCGCCGCCCGCTGGGTTGCCGGGCTCGGAGCCGCCGGGCTCACCGCAGCGTTCTCTGTCGCCGCTGCTCACGCGTTCAAGGGGCACGACGGCCATGCCAAGGCGCGCGCCTCCCGCCCTGCGGCTCGCGCTCAGGCGCGCGTGCCGGTCCCTGCGCCGGACAACGTCCCGTCGATCTCGGCCGGCGGATCGCTCCAGCCGCCCGCCGAGACGCCGCAGGCGGCGCCGCCCGCCGAGACCCAGCAGGTGCCACAGGCCCAGGAGCCGCCGGTGTCGGGGGGCTCGTGAGCGCGCCCGTCGCGGCGAGTTGGGGGGCGCTCGGCACGACGGTGAGCGTCTACGTCACCGATCCCGCCCTGCTCGCGGACGCGCGTGCCCGGGTCGAGGACGAACTCGCGGCGATCGACGGCGCGTGCAGCCGGTTCCGTGAGGACTCTGAGCTCAGCCTCGTCAACGCCGCTGCGGGGCGCCCGACGCGCATCGGCCCACGACTCTGTGAGGCGATCGCCGTTGCGCTGCGGGCGGCGCGCCTCACCGACGGCATCGTCGACCCGACGATCGGCGAGGCGCTCGTGCTCGCCGGCTACGACCGCGACTTCGCCGCGCTGCGTCCGACCGGTGGCCCGTTGCGGGCCGTCCGGGTCGCGGGGTGGCGGACCGTTCGGCTCGACGCCGCGGCCGGCGTCGTCGCGCTGCCCTCTGGCGTGCGTCTCGACCTCGGCGCCACCGCCAAGGCGCTGGCCGCCGACCGCGCCGCCGTCGCAGCTGCGCAGTCGTGTGCCGGCTGCGGGGTGCTTGTCAACCTGGGCGGCGACATCGCCGTCGGGGGCAGCCCGCCTGAAGCCGGGTGGACCGTCCGCGTGGCAGACGATCACCGCGCCGGCCCCGATGCGCCCGGACAGACCCTGACCATCCGCTCGGGCGGGCTGGCGACCTCGAGCACCACCGTGCGCGCGTGGGGCGCCGGGCGACACCACATCATCGACCCGCGCACCGGCCTTCCGGCCGGCCCGCACTGGCGCACCGCAAGCGTTGCGGCCGGCTCCTGTGTGGACGCGAACATCGCGAGCACGGCGGCGATCGTGCTCGGCCCCGCCGCCCGACGCTGGCTCGCCGAGCGCGGCCTGCCGGCGCGCCTCGTTGGGCGCGATGGGAGCGTGGCCGTCGTGGGTGGCTGGCCGCAGGAGCTCGAGGCGGCGTGATCGCAGCCGTCACGGCGCATGGCCCGTCGGCGTACTGGTACGCGACACGCGGCGCCGGCGCCACGACCACCGTCCTGCTCACGGCCAGCATGGTCCTGGGCATCGGCGAGGAGCGCGGCTGGCGCCCTGGCGGGTCCCCCCGTTACGCGGTGGCGGCCATGCATCGGACGATCTCGATGCTCGCGATGGCGATGCTGGCAGTCCACATCGTCACGACCATTCTCGATCCCTTCCCGCGCATCGGGGTCGCCGCGGCGTTCGTGCCGTTCGCGACCAGCTACCGGCCGCTGTGGATGGGGCTCGGAGCCGTCGCGGCGGATCTGCTCGTCGCGCTGATCGTGACGAGCCTGCTGCGCCACCGTCTCGGCTACCGGGTCTGGCGCGGGGTGCACTGGGCGGCCTACGCGTGCTGGCCGGTCGCGATCCTCCACGGCCTCGGCACCGGCTCGGACACCAAGGCCACGTGGATGCTCGTCCTGTCCCTCGGGTCGGTTGCGGCGGTGGTGGCTGCGCTGCTCGCGCGACTGGCGCGCGCCGGCACCCCCGAGCGGGCGCGGGTCGGGGTCACATCTGCCGCCACGCTCGGCGTGGTCGGGCTGATCGCCTGGCTGGCGCAGGGCCCGCTCGCGTCCGGCTGGGCGCGCCGAGCGGGCACGCCCGCGAGCGTCCTCGCTGCGTTCAGCCCGCGAACGCCCGCGTCCCGCGTCGCCGCGCAGGCGAACACCGACGGGTTCGCGAGGGCGTTCTCGGCGTCATTCAACGGGCCGCTGCGTCAGGGCACGAGCGCGTCGGGTATCGCGGTCGTCGACCTGCGGTTGCGTTTGCGCGGTGGCCCCGACGGCATCCTTCGCATCAGGCTGGGGGGCACCGCGCTGCCCGGCGGCGGCCTGCGCATGGACCGCAGCGCGGTGACGCTCGGACCACTCTCGAGCCCGGCGGAATACCAGGGCCGCGTGCAGTTCCTGCAGGACACCAAGCTGCGTGCCGAGGTCGGCAATGCGAACGGGCGAGCGCTGCGACTCGAGGTCAACCTCTCCGTCGCGGACGACTCGGTCGACGGCACCGTGTCCGGGATGCCGGTCGCATGAGCCTGCCGCGGCTGCTCGCCGGCGTGCGCGCTGACCGGCCGCTCTCGCTCGCCGAGCACGAGGCGACGCACGGTCCCGCGCCTCCCGCGGGGCCTGCCCTCGTCGAGGACGTCGCCGCCTCGGGCCTCCGCGGTCGCGGGGGCGCCTCCTTCCCGACCGCGGTCAAGCTGCGCAGCGTCGCGGCGCGCCGAGGCCCGCGGGCCGTGCTCGTCAACGGCGCCGAGGGTGAGCCGATGAGCGCGAAGGACCGCGTCCTGCTGCGTAGCGCGCCGCACCTCGTGCTCGACGGCGCGCTCGCGGCCGCCGAGGCCATCGGCGCGCGCTCGGTGGTCGTTGCCGTCCCGGCGGACGCTCCACGCGCGATCGACGCGCTCCATACGGCCATTGCGGAGCGCGGGGCTGCTCGCCGCGTCTCGGTCGCCCCGGTCCCCGTGGCCTACCTCGCGGGCGAGGAGACCGCGCTGATCCGGTATCTGGACGGCGCACGGCTCAAGCCGACCACCACGCCGCCTCTGCCGCACGAGCGCGGGCTGCGCCGCCGGCCGACGCTCGTCGCAGAACCCCGAGACGCTCGCCCACCTGGCGCTGATCCTGCGCCACGGCTCCGACTGGTTCCGCGAGGAGGGGACGCATGGTCATCCGGGCTCCAGCCTCGTGACCGTCTGCGGCGCCGTCGGTCGGCCGGGCGTGCAGGAGATCTCGCTCGGCGCGCCGATGGACGCCGTGCTCGAGCGCGCCGGCGGCAGGACCGACACGCTTCGCGCCGTCCTCGTGGGCGGGTTCCACGGCACATGGATCCCCGCGAGCGCGCTGCCATCCGTGACGCTCGACGACGAGGGGCTCGCGTGGCAGGGCGGCTCGCTGGCGGCAGGTGTCATCGTCGCGCTCGGGCAGACGGCGTGTCCCGTCCGGGAGGTCGCAGAGACGCTCGCGTGGCTCGAGGAGCAGAGCGCGCACCAGTGCGGTCCCTGCAGCAACGGCCTGCCGGCGATCGCGCGCCGACTCGCCGCGATCGCGGCCGGGCGCGACGACGGCCACGGGCTGGCTCGCATCGAGCGCTGGAGCGAGCTCGTCGTCCGGCGTGGCGCCTGCCGGCTGCCGGACGGCGCCGTGCGCTTCCTGCGCAGCGCGCTGGAGGTGTTCGCAGCCGACTTCGCCGACCATGCGCGGCGCGGGCCCTGCGGCGCCTGCGCGCGTCCGCTGACCCTGACCGGCGCTCGGTCCGGGGCCAGAGGTGCCGCGGCATGAGCACGCGCGTGCGCATCGACCCCATCGCCTGCACCGGTCACGGCCTGTGCGCCGAGCTGCTGCCCGAACGGATCGAGCTCGACGAATGGGGCTATCCGATCGTGGACGGCGAGCCGCTCCCACCTGCGCTGCTCGCGCGTGCGCGCGCCGCGGCGGACGCCTGCCCGAAGCTGGCGCTGAGGCTCCGCGCGGATCAACCTGCTTGACAGGTGACCATATAGTCACATATTGTCTGAGGCATGGACGACGTGTTCAGGGCACTCGCGGACCCGACGCGCAGGAGCCTGCTCGACGAGCTCTTCAGAGAGGACGGGCAGAGCCTCAGCGTGCTGGAGCAGCGGCTGCCGATGACCCGCTTCGGCGTGATGAAGCACCTCAAGGTGCTCGAGGAGGCGGGTCTCGTCACGACCAAGAAGCGCGGTCGCGAGAAGCTGCACTTCCTGAACCCCGTCCCGATCCGGCTCGTCCACGACCGCTGGGTCAGCAAGTACGCGGAGCCGTGGGCCGCCGGCCTCGAGCAGGCTCAAGACCGACATGGAGGACAGGACGATGGAGAAGATCTTCGAGATCTACATCAAGACCACGCCGGAGCGTCTCTGGGAGGCGATCACCGACAGCGAGCTGCGGGCGAAGTACAACTTCGGGATGCGGCGTCAGCTCGGACTGGACGCCCGGATCGAGCTACGAGAGCAGAGATCCGGCGGCGCCGGCGAGCCGCTCGCCGCGGGTGAGAACCTCGAGGTCGACCCGCCGCGGCGCCTGGTCCAGAGCTTCACCGCGCTCTGGGGCGAGGACGTCAAGAGCGAGGGCACCTCGAAGGTGACGTGGGACATCGAGCCCGTCGGCGACTCATGCCGGCTCACCGTCACCCACAGCGACCTGCGCGAGGGCGCCAACGACCAGCTCTACGGCGGCTGGCCGATGATCCTCTCCGGCCTCAAGACGCTGCTGGAGACCGGCGAGGAACTCACGACGCCCGGGTCGCTGCGCTACAAGGAACCGGGCCTGCTGGCCTAGCGCGTCACCACCCGGAACGAGACACTGCGCGCCCGCGAGCGGTTGCCCGCCGCATCGGTGGCCGTGAGCGTGGCGCGGTAGGGGCCGGGGCGCAGCTTCTTCTTGCCGACCCGGCCGCTGTAGGCGACGCGGTTGGCGCCCTGCACCGTCTTGGACCGCTTGAGCGTGGCGGCCGTCGTCAACCGGGTGCAGCGCTTGGCCCTGCGCAGCCTGCGTGTCGGCTTGACGCAACGCGTGCCCTTGCGCCGGCCCGCGGACGTGCGGGCGATGACGATCTTCGTCGCCGCGGCCTCGGACAGCGTGAAGCGGAACGTCGTGCCCTTCTTCGCGCGCCTGCGCTTCGCGGAAGCGGCGGTCCTCCGCGGGCCGAGGGCGAAGCGCTTGTTCGTCACCGAGAACGCGCGCACGACCGGCGCCGTCGTGTCGGTCCCTCCCGCCCCGGGGCCGCCGGGCGCCGGGGAGCAGGCGCCGTCCAGCGATCGCAGGTAGACGTGGCGGAGGTCGGGTCCGTACCCATTCGCGACGACATCGTCGGAGCCCGCCGTGAAGGCCAGGCAGGACCCTGACGCGCTGATTGCCGCGGATGCGCTGCGCCCGCGCGTGAACGTGGTGGTTCCGTCGCGCGTCAGCCGGGGCTCACGATGCCGCTCGCCACGTCGCGCACGTAGGTCTGGATGTGCGTCTCGTCGGG
>CAWCEB010000106.1:0-9488 GCA_963794105.1 uncultured Actinomycetes bacterium
GCTGGTCGACAAGGCCCCGGAGGGCGAGGACCCCGAGGTCTCGCTGTCGGTGATCAAGCCCACGGAGGCGCCGGCGCCCAAGCCGGTGGCCGTGGGCGCCGATGGCGGCTCGGACACCGAGGAGCAGGCGGACGACGCGCCGCCCGCCCCGGACGCTCCACCTGCCGCTGATACGCCTGAGTAGTTGGTCGGGCCGGGCGTTGCCCGGTTCGCGGGTCCGGTTCAGCCTCGCATCCATGCAGGGCTGACCGGCCCTCGATCGCCCAGGCGAACGGTGGGTGACAAACGGGTCAGACCCAAATGTCATCCCCGCTTGACCGGTCGGCCGTCGTCGGGGTGACAAACGGGTCAGACCCGGATGTCACCCTCGAACGAGAGCATCGTGATGGCGTCCCCGCGGATCCGGGTGTGGGCTGTGGCTGGCGTCCTCGCTGGTGCCCTTGCCCGCACGTCAGGCGGCGAGGTACTCCTGATGGGCCGCGACGTCGACGGTGACGTGGGCGACCGGCAGAGCGAAGTACGCGCACGCGCGCGCCACGAGGTCGTGGGCCAGCCAGTTCGAGCGTTCCTCGGGATGCGTCCCGATGACGATCTCGCTGGCCGGGAAGTCCGCGATCGCGTCCTCGATGGCGAGGATGGGATCGGCGTCGCCGACGTGGCCTCTTGCGCGGACGCCGGCGTCCCGCAGGCGGGCGAGGCAGCCGGCCAGACGGAGCTCGGCGGCTTCACGGGCGCCGTCGGAGTCCGACATCCAATGGCGCAGTCGCGAGTTGAGCGCCGGGGCGACGACGAGGACTTCCGCGTCACCGGCGAGGGCGATGTCGCGAACCGTGTCGACGAGGGCGCTGCCCTCGACAGTTTCGTTGGCGACAACGAGGAGGTGATGTTTCGACATGGCGTTCACAGTGGTCTTAGATGCTGATGAGGGGCTGGATCTTCCCTGGGAGCTTTCTGAGTGGGCGCGCTCAAGCTCGCCGCGTGCGTGGCCGATTGCCATGGCGATGTCGGAGCGGTCCTACAGGCGTCTCACGCGCTATGCGGTGTTCGCCGCCGCGAGCATCCCGCTCGCCCTGCTTCTGCTGCTCACGATCGGCGGGGGTCCCGTGTTCGTGCTCGGCGTGTTGCCCGTCTGGTTCCTGGCGATCGGGCCCTACCAGACGGATCTCGCGCTCAACGTCGGGCTGACCGAGGACGAGCGCCGCTGGTGGCGGATCGCACTGTTCCTGCTGCCATGGTCGATGGCGCTGTACTGGCACCAGCACGTCCGGCGCTAGTACGGGTCCTTCGGCGAACGGTCGTCCGAGAGCGTCTCGCGGGTCCGGGTGGTCAGGTTCTCGATCGCATCGGCGAGGTGCTCGCGGTCGATGTGGTGCTCGTCGCGCGCGACGCGGAGGCGGTGCGCCTCCAGCAGGACGTCCGCATGCGTGCAGCCGGCGGGCGGCTCGAAGCGGTACGACGCCAGCTCGATCAGCAGCCCGAGCGGGTCGGTGAAGTAGATCGAGTCCATGAAGCCGCGGTCCTTGACGCCGCTGTGCTTGATGCCGCGCTCGTCGAGGCGCTCGACCGTCTGGGCGAACGTCGCCTGCGAGATCGCGAAGGCGAGGTGGTGGACGCAGCCGGGGTCGGTCGGCGTGCGCTCGGGGTCGGGCGTGCGCTCGTCGTTGGTGAAGATCGTGATCAGGCGGCCGTCGCCCGGATCGAAGTAGAGGTGGCTCTCCGTCGGGTTGTCGAGGTTGGGCTGCTCGAAGATGAACGGCATCCCGAGCACGCCCTCCCAGAAGTCGATCGACGTCTGGCGGTCGGCGCCGACGAGCGTGATGTGGTGGACGCCCTGGCTCTGGATCTTGCGCATGGACGGACGCTACCGCGGCGGGCATTTGTCTATTGATCTGGTAGGAAACGCGGGTGTCACCGCGTCGCCTGCTCCTCGCCGCTGCCGTCCCATGCGCGGTCTCCGTCGCGGCCTGCGGCGGCGGTCACAAGGCGGATGCCGCGGGCGCAACGAGCGCAGCGGCGCCGCCGAGGCGACTCGACTGCCAGCCGCGCAAGCGCCGCTTCCGGACGCTGCCGAGCTTCAGGCCAACCGGGATCTGCATCGTGTCCCGCGACGGGGCGAGGCTGACCGACGACAAGATCCTCGTGACGCCACGGCCGGACCCGAGGGTCAACCGCAGCGAGCAGTTCGGCCCGATGATGCTGTCCACCGACGGCAAGCTGCTGTGGTTCCAGCCGCGGCCCGACAAGGTCCACGACCTCAAGGTGATCGACGTGGGCGGCCGGCCGACCCTTGCCTTCTGGCAACGGCATGGGTCGAGCGGCGGCTACTACCAGCTGCTCGACGAGCACTACCGCCCAATCGGCCGCGTGCGAACGGCCCGCGGGTATGGCACCAACCTGCATGAGCTCGCGGTCACGGCGGACGGGAACGCGTGGCTGTCGGCGGACGTGAAGCGGCGCGGGATCGTCGAGTTCGTCGTGCAGGAGGTCGACATCGCGACCGGCCGCGTGCGCTTCGAGTGGCGCTCCCTGGATCACGTCAAGCCGCGCGAAAGCTACGAGCGACGGCCACGCGACGGCTCCGCCTGGGACTACTTTCACGGCAACGCGATTGCGCCGCCGACGGCGAACGACCCCACGGTCGTCCTCTCGTCTCGCAACACGTCGTCTCTATACGGCGTCGACCCGCGGACCGGGCGCACCAGCTGGATCCTCGGCGGCAAGCGCGACCAGTTCGGCCTGAAGCGCGGCTGGCGGTTCTGCGCCCAGCACGACGCGCACCGCCTGCCCGACGGGGATCTCCTGCTCTTCGACAACGGCGGCACCTACATGCACGGCACGCCCCGCTGCGGGCTGCACGCCGCGCGGGCCATGCGCTTCCGGCTGGACACGAAGCGACGGCGCGCGCGGCTCGTCCGCAGCGTCTCGTCACGCGCGATCTCCCCGCACGGCTACTTCCCCGGCTGGGTCGGAAGCGCGCGACGTGCCTCGAACGGCGACCTGCTCGTCGACTGGGGTCCGAACCGGCGCATCACGGAGATCGGATCCGACGGCCGCGTTGACCTGTTGCTGAAGCTGGAGCGCTGGTCGTACCGCGCGTTCCCAGCGCGGTGGGTCGGGCACCCAGACGGCGTGCCGAGGGTCGCCGCGCACCGTTCCGGCAAGGTCGTCGACGTGTGGGCCAGCTGGAACGGCGCGACGGAGATCCGCCGCTGGCGCGTGCTGGCGGGGCCATCCCCGAGGCGCTCCAGCCAGTCGCCACGGTGCCGTTCGCCGACCTGGAGACGAAGGCCGCGATCCGCACGGGTCGCCCACTACGCGGCGGTCGAAGCGCTCGACGGCGCGGGCAACGTTCTCGGCCGCTCGCGGTCAGTCAGGCAGCAGCGGCACCGACAGTCCCTGGTCGCGGCCGAGCAGCACGGCGCGTGTGAGGGCGTTCGGGCCGAAGCGGTCGCGGACGTCGTCGACGCCGCAGTCGAGCGCGCTCGCCGCTCGCGGTCGAACGGGAGCACGAGCTGGGCCGCGCGCCCGTCGGACAGGTTGCCGACCGCGAGCCGATCAGGCTGATGCCCTGGCACTCGATCAGCGGCATCGCCGTCGGCGAGCAGGCCACGCGCGGTCGCGAGGATCGTCCGCGTCTGGCAGGTCGACCGCGACAGCGTGTGCGAGCGCGTCGCGCGCGAGAAGTCGTCGAAGCGCAGCCGGATCGTGACCGTGCGGCACAGCCGCCGCGCGGCGCGCAGCCGCCGGGTCAGCCGGTCGACCAGCCCGACGAGCGCTGCATCCAGGGCGGCGGGGGAGGTGTCGGCGCGCGGCCCAGCGCGCGCTGCGCGCCCATCGAACGCCGCCGGCCCCCGGGGGTGCACCCGGCGCCGGTCGCGGTTGTGCGCCAGCGCGTGCAGCTGGCGGCCGGACGCGCGGCCGAGCATCTCGACGAGCGCGCGCTCGCTCGAGCCGCGCGACCTCGCCGACGGTGATGATCCCGCGCCGGCGCAGCTTCTCGGCCGTCACGGGTCCGACCCCCCACAGCCGCTCGACCGGAAGCGGGTGCAGGAAGCCGAGCTCGGCTCCCGGCGGGACGATCAGCAGGCCGTCGGGCTTCGCGACGCCGCTGGCGACCTTCGCCAGGAACTTCGTCCGTGCGACCCCGACGGTGATCGGCAGTCCGACCTGCTCGAGCACGCGGCGCCGCAGCCGCGCCGCGATCTGGCGAGGCGTGCCCGCGATCCGCTCCAGGCCACGGACGTCGAGGAACGCCTCGTCGATCGAGAGTCCCTCGACGAGCGGGGTCGTGTCGTCGAACACCGCGAAGACCGCGCGGCTCGCGTCGCTGTAGGCCGACATCCGAGGCGGGACGACGATCGCGTCCGGACACAGCCGTCGCGCCTGCGAGCAGCCCATCGCGGTCCGCACGCCGCGCGCCTTTGCCTCATAGCTCGCGGCGAGGACCACGCCGCCGCCGACGATCACGGGCCGGCCGAGCAGCCGCGGCTCATCCCGCTGCTCGACCGACGCGTAGAACGCATCCAAGTCGGCATGCAGGATGGTGGCCTTCATACGAACACATGTTCGCATACCGGCGCACCGGATCGGACTCGACCCCGCCGTATCGCTAGGGTGGTTCGTGCGCCGGGCATTCGGTCCCGGCAGATGTGCCCGCGTCCCGCAGTCGTTGCCTCATTAGCACCCTCCGCGTTTCGCAGCACCAGATCCCTCAGGAGGGACAGACATGGCAACAGGAACCGTCAAGTGGTTCAGCGACGAAAAGGGCTTCGGCTTCATCACTCCCGATGAGACCGGTCCGGACCTCTTCGTCCATCACCAGGCGATCATCGGCGACGGCTACCGCTCGCTCGCCGAGGGCGCGAAGGTGTCCTACGAGGCCGAGGCCGGGGACAAGGGTCCCAAGGCCGTCAACGTCCAGGCCGTCTAGCACACCGCCAGATCAGCCTTCGAACGGCCCGCTTCGGCGGGCCGTTCGCATGTCCGGGGCGCGATACTGCCCGTGATGGCCAGCCCCGGCTTCGATGGGTTCCCGCGCGCCGCATTCGAGTGGTTCGCCGGCCTGGAGGCCGACAACTCGAAGGCGTACTTCGCCGCGAATCGCGACACGTACGAGACCGCCGTGCGCGGGCCGCTGGAGGAGCTGCTGGAGCAGTTCGCCGACGAGCTCGGCGGGCGCGTCAAGCTGTTCCGCCAGCACCGCGACGTGCGCTTCTCGCACGACAAGTCCCCGTACAAGACGACGACGTACGGCCTCGTCATCGACCGGCCCGACAGTCTCGCCGGGCTCTACGCGCAGCTGTCGTCGGCGGGCTTGTTCGCCGGCACCGGCTACCACATGCTCGAACGCGACCAGCTCACACGCTTCCGTGACGCGATCGCGGACGACCGCGCGGGCCCGAAGCTCGAGCGCGCCGTGGCGGCTGTGCACGAGGCCGGCGTCGAGACGTTCGGCGAGGCGCTCAAGACCGCGCCGCGCGGCGTTCCGAAGGATCACCCGCGCGTCGCGCTGCTGCGCCACAAGTCGCTCGTCGGGGGACGGCGGTTGGACGCCAAGGCGAAGGGCATCGGGCGCAAGGCCGCGCTCGATCACGCCCGCGCGACGTGGACGGCGTGCGCGCCGATGAACGCCTGGCTGGACGAGTACGTCGGCGCGCCCTAGACGAAGCGCACTTCGTCGGCGAACCGCTCCAGGAAGTCCGCGGGCGCGTTGCCGCTGTAGAGCGTCTCGAAGAACTCGGCGGTCCGCAGCGCCGGGCGGACCTCCCACTTCAGCCGCGCGGGCGGGTCGGCGGCCATCTGGTGGACCGCACCGGCCGGCACCTCGAAGCGGTCGCCGGCCTCGTAGCGGCGCTCCTCGCCGTCGACGATCGTCCTGAGCGTGCCCTCGATCACCTCGAACTGCTCGGTCTGGCTGGGGTGGAAGTGCTTGGGCGGGAACTGTCCGGTCCCGCCGTAGATCGCCTCCATCTCCAGCAGGTCGGGCTCGATCCGGACCAGGCGCAGCACGTACCCGTCCTGACCGTGCAGCTCCTGTCCGGCGTGCGCCATCAGGGCGAGCCTAACCGCCCAGCGAGCCAGTCTGCGACCGCGGTGGCGTAGGCAGCGACGCCCTTGCGCAGGCTGTGATCGCCCTCCACCACGAGCACCCTGCGCCCCCGCCGCTTCGGCGGCATCCCGAACGGGTCGCGGTCGCCCTGGACGACGAACACGGGCACCTTGACGGCGTCGAGCTCGCCGAGCCGGGTCTTCTCCGGGCGCCCGGGCGGGTGGACCGGGAACGCGAGGCAGACCACCGCGGTCGCGCCCGTCGCCGCGGCCGTCCGGCATGCCACGCGCGCCCCCGCGGAGCGGCCGCCCGCCGCAAGCGGCAGACCGGCGAGCGGCCCGTCGGCGAGCTGCTCGACCGCCGCCGTCCACGCCGCGTCGAGCTGGGCTGCCGGCGCCGGCGAGCGCCGCCCGGCGACGCGATAGGGCTGTTCGACGAGGGCGACGGAGATCTCGCGGGCGACGGCGGCGTCCGTCACCGCGACCAGATCCGGCGCCGTGACGCCGCCGCCGGCGCCATGGCCGAGCACGAGCGCGCCGATCGGCCTGCCGGCGGGATGCAGGTGTGCACGCGCGGGGCCATGTGGCGTGTCCAGGTCCATGCCCCGACGCTACCGTCACACGCGTGAGTGCTCACTCGCCGCGCTTCCCTCCCTCGGTCGCCGAGCGGCTCCAGGAGCCGGAGGGCTCTGTGGTCGTGCATGTCACCCCGGCGGCGCGAACCCGCCGGCCGAGCGAGCTTCGCTGGCTGCTCATGGCGACCGTCGACCGGCCGGTGCTCGCCGCGCTCGTGCTCGACAATGCCGGCCGGCTGCGCTTCTCGCGGACCGAGCGCGGCGTCGGGTCCGTCGAGGCGCGGGCCGACGTGTCGGGCCTGACGGACGCCCGGACCTGGCGCGTCGAGCTGAGCTGGACGCCCGCGGGCGCCACCGTCAGCGCGGCCGCCTCCTAGGTCTCGTCCGCCAGCGGATCGGGGCGCCTGAGCCACGCGCGGACCTCGCCGGCCGAGACCACCGGCTCGCCGGTGCTCGTGTAGCCCATCACCGGCAGGTCGTCGCGCGCGACGGCCTGGGCGAGCCACGATTCGTCGACCTTCAGCCAGCCCGCGATGTCGCCGGCATTGAGGAGCGCGTCGTCGGGAGGGTCGTTCTCCACCCCCGGCATTCTGCACGCCTCGTGCGACGATGGATCGCATGGTCCGCGTCGACAAGTGGCTGTGGGCGGCGCGCCTCGCCAAGACGCGCGGCCTGGCCGCCGAGGCGGTGAAGGGCGGCCGCGTCGAGATCAACGGCCAGCGCGTGAAGCCCAGCAAGGAGGTCCGGCCCGGGGACCAGATCGAGATCACGACCGGGCCCTACCGGCGCACCGTGATCGTCACCGCCCTCGCCGAGCGCCGCGGCCCTGCGAAGGAGGCGGCGCTGCTCTACGAGGAGACTCCCGAGAGCATCGCCGCGCGTCAGCGCGTGGCGGCGGAGCGCCGGCTTGCGGCCCCGCCCGCGCCGCAGCCCGGGGGACGGCGAAGAAACGCGACCGGCGCGACTCGACGCGCGCCGCGGGCGGCGCGGTTGACATCAGACTGTCGACGATATATCGTTACCTATCGTCAACACAACGAACGAAAGGACCGCCATGACCGCCATGGCATATCCACACCAGTGGCGCGGTCCAGTCCCGTGGGAGAAGCGATGCGCCCGGATGGGCCACCATCGCCGCCACGGCAACCGCGCCTTCGGGCCGGGTGGCTTCGGCCCGGGCTTCGGTCCCGGCTTCGGCCCGCCCTTCGGCCCGCGCGGCCGCCGCGCTGCACGCGGCGACGTCCGCGCCGCCGTCCTGCTGCTCCTCGCCGAGGAGCCGCGCAACGGCTACGCGCTCATGCAGGAGATCGAGGAGCGCAGCGAGGGCGTCTGGCGCCCGAGCCCCGGCTCGATCTACCCCGCGCTGGCCCAGCTCGAGGACGAAGGTCTCGTCGAGGCCACGAAGGAGGGCTCGGGCCGCGTGTTCGCCCTCACGGACACGGGCCGCGAGCACGTCGAGTCCCGCCGCGAGGAGCTCGGTGAGCCCTGGAAGGCCGTCAGTGGCGGCTTCCCCAAGGAGGCCGGCGAGCTGCGCGACCTGATGATGCAGCTCGGCGCGGCGGCGATGCAGGTCGTGTCGGCCGGCACCGCCGAGCAGCGCAAGCGCGCGGTCGAGCTGCTGACCGAGGCGCGCCGCGGGCTCTACCGCATCCTCTCCGAGGACGACCCCGCGGATCAGTAGGCGATCGACGGGCGGGGCGCTGTGCCGCCCCGCCCTGTCGTTGCATAGGTTGTCGGCATGACGGCGAAGCGCCGCATCCTCGTCGTTCTCGACCGCCTGCGCACCTGCGCGGGCTACCTCCGGCTGTCGCGTTCTTCCAGGCGCGCGCCGTGGTCGCGCGCGGCCCGGTCCGGCGACGCATTCGCACTTCAGGCGGCGTCGCAGCCCGCCGACGTCCGGGGGCTGCTGCGGCTCGCCGCAGGGCGGCGAACGGTCGTCGAGCTCGGGACGGCGACGGGATGGACGACCGCGTCGCTCGTGCTCGCCGACCCGGCCCGGGCCGTCACGTCGTACGACCCGGTCGTCCAGCCGGGCCGGGCGCGCTACGCCGCACTGGTTCCGTCGCAGGCCGCGGCGCGGATGACGTTCGTGCAGGACACCGGTGAGGCCGGCGCCGCGCGCTGGGACGGGGCGCAGGTCGACCTGCTGTTCATCGACTCGACGCACACGCGCGCGGACACGATCGCTGAGTTCCGCGCGTGGCGGGCCAACCTCGCCCCGACCGCCATCATCGTGTTCCACGACTACGACAACCCCGCGTTTCCAGGCGTTGCCGAGGCGGTCGAGGAGCTCGACCTGCCCGGCAGGGTCGTCGGTGGCTCGTACGTGGGCGAGGTCGGACCCGGCTCCGATCAGCCGACGGCGAGCGTGAAGCCGTAGACCACGCAGGTCGCGGCGGATGTTCCCCTGCCGTCCTGGCGGACCACGCCGCGCACGAAGTAGTTGCCCGCTCCGCGCTGGAGGTGCAGCTCGAACGTGCTCGAGCCGTTGATCGTGAACGCGGACTGCGTGTTCGCGAGCACGGCGCCGATCGCCGGGTTGCCGCCGCCGATCGTCCGCGACTGGTTGACGACTTCGCCGCTCGCGTTCTGGAACGTGATCGTCGTCTGCGGATCGCCCTGGCCCACCGTGTTGTCCTGGTCGGCGCAGGTCGCCGAGAGCGGCCCGAGCCCCGGAATGCCGCCGATCTGGGTCGGGACGCTCGCGGCGTTGTCCGGAACCGGCACCGCGTGCCCGAAGGTGCTGGTGGACCCGCCGGCGACGCCCGCGAGATCGAGGTACTTCGCGGCGATCTTGCCCCTGGCTGTGCCCTTGGCCTGGGTGGTGACGAGCTTCCCTGCAGCGTGGCTGAGCGTGGGCCCGCT
>CAWCEB010000107.1:0-9114 GCA_963794105.1 uncultured Actinomycetes bacterium
TGTTGTACTCGACGACCGTCATGTTCTTGCCGATCTCGCCCAGGCCGCCGAGCGGCAGGACGCGCAGGGTCGAGCTCAACGGGCGGCGGTCTCCAGGAGGCCGTGGCGCGCGAGCATCGAGCGAACGGCGTCGCGCTCGGCGTCGTCGGCCGGGACCATCGGCAGGCGCAGGTATTCGCCGGGGATGAGGCCCAGCATCGTCAGCGCGGCCTTCGTGCAGGTCGGGCTGGAGGTCATGAACAGCGTCTCGAAGACGTCCGCAGCGAGGCGTCGATCTCGGCGCGCCGGTCGGGCTCGTCGACCATCCGCCGCATCTCGTCGCCGACGACGTGGCTGGCGACCAGGATCCCGCCGGCGCCGCCGAAGTCGAGCGTGCGGGCGAAGTTGGCGTCGTCACCGGCGTAGCACCTCGAGGCCGTCGATCGGCGCGAGCTCGTCGCCGTTGGCCTGCTTGACGCCGGTCACGTTGTCGATCTGCGCCAGCTCGGCGAGCAGGTCGGGCGGCATGTTCGTCGCCGTGCGACCGGGGATGTTGTAGAGCACGATCGGCTTGTCGGTGGCCTTCGCGATCGTCTCGTAGTGGGCCTTGATCCCGCGGCGATTGGGCTTGTTGTAGTACGGCGTCACGCTGAGCGTCGCGTCGACGCCGAGCTCGCGTCGCGCGCTCGGTCATGTGCACCGCGTGGGCCGTGTCGTTGGAGCCGGTGCCGGCGATGATCGTGACGCCCTTGGGGCGCTCCTGGACGGCCAGCTCGATCACGCGCAGGTGCTCGTCGTCGGTGAGCGTCGCCGCCTCACCGGTGGTCCCGCAGACCACGAACCCGTCCGATCCGTGCTCCGCCAGGTAGTGCAGCAGCGAGACGAATGTGTCCTCGTCGACGGCGCCGTCCTCGGTGAACGGCGTGACGATCGCGGTGATGACGGTGCCGAGAGCTCCCACGCCCGAGCATTGTCCCAGACGCGCCGTGGTGTCGCGATCCGGAAGCCCGGCGGCAGGGACTCGGCGCCGAGGTGCCGAGGAACTGCTGTCGAGCTGACGGATCACGACACTACGCTGGCTGTTCGATGCAGGACACCGACCGAACCGAGCTCGCGCTGGAGATCGCCGCCGTCCGCTGGCGGCTGCCGGACGGCGACTTCGCGGTCCTCGTCGGGGTGACCGACGAGGGCGAGGAGGTGACCGTGACGGGCGCGCTCGCCGACGTGCAGCCCGGCGAGGTGATCGACGTCCGCGGCGCGTTCCGCCGGCACGCCAAGCACGGCTGGCAGTTCGCGGCCGAGGGCGTGCGCGTGCGCGAGCCGGTCGGCGAGGACGCGCTGCTCGCGTACCTGGGCGCGGTCAAGCATGTCGGCCAGGGCGGCGCGCGCTGGCTGCTCGAGCGACACGGGCCCGAGGTGCTGTCGGTCATCGACAGCGACCCGCACCGCCTGCTGCTCCAGACGCCGGGGATCGGCCCGCGGCGCATCGGCGCGGCCGTCGAATCGTGGCGTGAGCAGGGCGGTTTGCGCGCCCTGCGGCTGTTCCTGGACAGCCACGGCGTGCCGGCGGCAGTGGCCGCGCGCGTCTACCGGGCGTTCGGTGCGGGGTCGGTCGAGCAGCTGCAGGCCGATCCGTACGCGCTCACGCAGCTCGAGGGGATCGGGTTCGCGACGGCCGACGCGCTGGCGCAGGCGCTCGGCGTGCCGCCCGACCATCCGGGGCGGTTGGACGCAGGCGTCATGCACGCGCTGGCGCTGGCCGAGGACGACGGGCACTGCCATCTCCCCCGTGCCGAGCTGGCGGACCGCGCGCGGCGGTTGCTGGGAACCGACGCCGACGACCGGATCGACGGGCTGGCGGCGCTCGGGCGGCTGGAGATCGACGACGAGGGCCGCGTCGCCGAGGCACGGCTGGCGGCGATCGAGCGGCGGCTCGCGGCGCGTGCACGCGAGCTGGCCCGATCCGAGCCGGTGCTGGAGCTTCGTGACGAGACGCGCACGGAATCCGGCGGCTTCGTCCCGACCGACGACCAATGGGCCGCGGTGACCAGGGCGCTGCGCAGCCGGCTCTCGGTGCTCACGGGCGGCCCCGGCGTCGGCAAGACGGCGTCGATGCGCGCGCTCGTCGATCTGCTGCGCTCCAACAAGAAGTCGGTTCGGCTGTGCGCGCCGACCGGCAAGGCCGCGCGCCGGCTCGCCGAGCCTGACGGGCGCGGATGCAACGACGATCCACCGGCTGCTCGAATACGTCCCCGGCGAGGGGTTCGGCCGCGACGCGGCGCATCCGATCGACGGCTGCGACATGCTGATCGTCGACGAGGCCTCGATGCTGTCGCTGCGGCTGGCCGACCCGTTGCTGGACGCCGTCGGCCCGCGCACCCACGTCCTGCTCGTCGGCGACGTGGACCAGCTCGCGCCCGTCGGGCCCGGGCGCGTCCTCGACGATCTGATCGCCTCCGAGGCGATCCCGGTGACGCGGCTGACCACGATCTTCCGCCAGGCGGCGCGCTCGCTGATCGTGCGTGCGGCGCACGCGATCAACCACGGCGATCTGCCGCCGACGGTGCCGGCCGAGGACGGCCTGCGCGACTTCTTCCTCATCGAGCGGGCGAACCCACGCGCCGTGTTCGACGAGGTGGTGTCGCTCGCGGCCGAGCGCCTGCCGCGCCACTACGAGCTCGACCCGGTGGCCGACCTGCAGGTCCTGGCGCCGATGTACAAGGGCCCGGTCGGGATCGACGCGATCAACGCGGAGCTGCGCGGGCGGCTGAACCCCGACGGCGGTGCGATCGCCGGGACCGCCTTCCGGCTGCACGACAAGGTGCTGCAGACCAAGAACAACCACGAGCACCAGGTGATGAACGGCGAAACCGGCGTCCTCGTCCACCACGACGGCGACCGCGACCGCGTCATCCTCGCCACCGACGACGGCCGCCGCGTCTCGTTGCCCGTGCGCGAGCTGGACACGTTCAAGCTGGGGTTCGCCAGCTCGGTCCACAAGGCGCAGGGTTCCCAGTGGCGCGCGGTCATCGTGGCGCTCTCGCGCGGCCATCACGTGATGCTCACGCGCAACCTCGTCTACACGGGGCTGACCCGTGCGGCCGAGCTGCTGGTCCTCGTCGCCGAACCGGGCACCGTCCTGACCGCGGCGCGGCGGATCGAGGCGCGTGCCCGCCACACGCGCCTCGCCGAATTGGTTGGGGGTTGAGCGTCCCTGCTCAGCCGATGTTCAGCGGCCCGGTGAAATCGGGCGGGGCCGTCACCGTGGTGAGCGCCGCGAGGTCACCCGTGAAGACCGGGCCATCGGCCTGGCACACGCCGGTCGTGCCGTTGTGCTCGTACAGCTGCGTCGAGACGACCGACTCCGAGGCTCCGCTGCCCGCCCACGCCGTCGCGGGACCGAACACGCCCGCGTTGATGGTGCGGAACACCATCCGGAACGGACCGCCGATCAGCGCCACGAACGTTGCCGCGCTGAACGGCGAGCTGACCCGCAGGTAGGCGGTGCCGGAGCAGTCATTCGCCTTGAAGTTCGGGCTCCCGAGCGGGTAGACCTGTCCGGACCCGAGATACAGCCAGCTCCCGCCGTCGCGCAGGATCGACCAGATCTGCCCGCCCGACGGCAGCACTCCGAGCAACTGGCCGACGATCGCGCCGGAGGCGTCCTTGACGTTGATGACCGGGCCGGGCGGGCCGTTGGTCCCGTTGGTGCCGTTCGTGCCGGGAAGGCCCTGCTGGCCGGCCACGTTCCACGTGATCTTCTTCCAGCCCTTCGGGCACTTCTTCTTGGCGCTGCTGCGGATCCGCAGCTCGCCGGTCTTCTTCTTGACGCAGCCGTTGATCGTGGCCGCGTCAGCGGTCGCCGCCGGCACGAGCGTGACGCCGACGATTCCCGCCACGCCAAGCGCGAGTAGCTGACGCGTTCTTCCCTGAGCCATGAAGCCCCTCCAGTTGGACCGCGCCGCGATTGGCGTGCCGGCGACGCTAACGTCGGACGCGGACGCCTCTGTAGGCTCGCTGCGTGGCGGAGTCCGGGATGTTCCGCGTGCAGGCCGCGGCCTACGACCGGCACGTCGGCCGATACGGGGCACAGCTCGCCGCGGGCTTCTCCGAGTTCGCGGGGGTCCTGCCCGGGATGCGCGCGCTCGACGTCGGCTGCGGGCCGGGGGCGCTGACCGCCGAGCTCGCCCGGCGGCTCGGCGCGGCGAACGTCGTCGGCGGCCGAGCCGTCCGGGCCGTTCGCCGCCGCGTGCCGGGCGCGGGTCCCGGGGATCGAGCTCGTCGAGGCCGGCGCCGAGGCGCTGCCGCTGCCCGACGGCTCGTTCGACATGACGCTCTCGCAGCTCGTCGTCAACTTCCTCGCCGACCCGCCCGCCGGTGTGCGCGAGATGGCGCGCGTGACCAGGAGCGGCGGGATCGTCGCAGCCTGCGTCTGGGATTACGCCGGCGAGATGCAGCTGCTCGGGCGTTCTGGGACGCGGCGCGCGAGGTGAGCCCGGAGCGGGCGGCGACGCACGACGAGGGCACAGCGATGCGCTGGTGTCGCGACGGCGAGCTCGGCGAGCTGTGGCAGGACGCCGGACTGCGCAACGTGCGCACCGGTGCGCTGCGCGTCCGCGCTCGCTATGAGGACTTCGAGGACCTCTGGTCGCCGTTCACGGACGGGGTCGGGCCGTCGGGGGCGTTCTGCGTATCGCTGGACGACGCAGGCCGAGGTGTGTTGCACGATGCCCTGCGCGGCAGGCTCGGCGCGGGCGATGAGCCGTTCGAGCTCTCCGCCCGTGCATGGGTCGCTGCGGGCGTCGTCGAGTAGCGCGCGCTACGCGAACGACATCGGTGAGGGCGTCCGCGCCTCGCGGGCGACCACATGCGTGACCGGCGCGTCGACCATGCGCGCGATCCGGCCGGGCAGGTCCATCATCAGCCAGCGCGAGGAGGCGCCGGGCAGCGTCGAGACGAGGACCTCGTCGTAGGCGCCCGGGTCCCAGGTCTCGAGGCACGGCGACGCAGGGATCGGTGTCGCCGAGCATCCCGTGGGCCTCGATCCCGGCCTCCTGGAAGCGCGCGAGGGCGGCGGTCATCCGCTCGCCGAGACCGCCGTGGGAGTCCTGCGGGACGACCAGCGTGACTGCGATCGGGCCGCGCGCCACGCGTTCGCGAAGCGCAGACAGAAGATCATCTGAATCGGCAGTGCGGTTCGCGACGACAAGCAGTCGCGTCTTCCAGGCCATGTCGCCCTCCCAGGGTGCTTCGCTCGTATTTGACCGTACTCCCCTGAACACGAAGGTTCAACGCCCGTACCTCTGCATCATCCGTCCAGATCGTCGGTGAAGCGCCGCGGCACGCGCGGTGGGGCGACGCCGCCCTCCTCCTCCCACAAGGTGATGACGATCAGCTCGGATCCCTCACGGCGGCAGACGAACACGAGTGAGCGATCGCGCAGGTCGCGCACGCGGTACGTGCCGCGGTCCTCCTCGACGCGCCCGGCCTCCCAGGCGAGCGCGACACGGCTGGATCACGTCGGCCTTCGCATCGAGCGTGCCCGCGACGCGCTGGCGGAAGCGCTCGGCGGCGTGGTCGGTGACGGCGACGAGGACGCTCACTCGCGTACCGCGTGCGGCAGCCCGAGCCAGTCGCCCTCCCCCGACATCGCGCCAACCGCGCGCGGCGTAGAAGGCGCGCGCGTGCTCGTTGCCGTCGAGCACCTGGAGCTCGCTTGCGCCCGCCGGCTCGGCCTCGGCCAGCAGCTCGCTGCCGACGCCGGCGCCCTGCGCGACCGGATCGACGTACAGCAGTCAGCCGCGCGCCGTCGGCTGAGGCGAACCCGACCACGTGCCCCTCGCACCTCGGCGACCCACACGGGCGCGTCGTCAGCCAGGACGCGCTCCCACATTGCGACACGGTCGGCGACGGTGACGGAGGCGATCTGCTCCGGCGCGATGATCTCGGCGTAGGCGAATTGCCACGTCGCCACGTGTACCCGCGCGATGTCCGCAGCGTCCGCGCGCGTGGCGCGGCGGATCACAGCAGGTGCTCGAGCCCGATCACGGGAGAGCGGTCCAGCGCTCCGACCTTGCGGATGGCAAGGAGGACGCCGGGCATGAACGACTCGCGGTTGATCGAGTCGTGGCGGATCGTCAGCGTCTGCCCGAGGCCGCCCAGGATGACCTCCTGGTGGGCGACGAGGCCGGGCAGGCGCACCGAATGGACGGGCACGTCGCCCTGCATCAGCTCGGCCGTGCGGGCCGCGGTGCCCGAGGGCTTGTCCAGCTTCCCGTCGTGGTGCAGCTCGATGATCTCGGCCTTCTCCATGTGCTTGGAGGCCTCGGCTGCGAACTGCATCATCAGCACGGCGCCGATGGCGAAGTTCGGGCAGAAGAGCACGTTGGCGCGCGGCGGTGGTCGGCCCCTATCTCGTCGAGCGCCGCGACATCGAAGCCGCTGGTCCCGATCACGACGTGCACGCCCGCGGCGACCGCCTCGCGCGCGTTGCCCAGCGCCTGATCGGGCTGCGTGAAGTCCACGAGCACGTCCGCGTCGCCGAGCACGTCGGCGACCGTCGTGTCCAGCGCAGGGTCGGCCCGCCCGGTCAGCGTCATGTCGTCGGCGCCCTCGACGGCGGCGCAGACGGTCTGCCCCATCCGGCCGGCGGCGCCGGCCACCGCGACGCGGATGCTCTGGGTCTGACCGACAGCACCGCGGAGCGGTGGCGAGGTACGCAGCCGCTCCCAAGGGTTCGAGCGCGGCATCGAACACCGAGCGGTCGGCCCCGATGCCCGCTGCGCTCAGGCGCTCCGGGACGAACAGCTCGTGGGCGAGCTCCTCGAGGTCCGCGACGGTCACGGCGTCGATGCGCTCGACCATCTCGTCGACGCTCAGCAGCGGCAGACCGGCGAGCACGCTCGAGCCCAGCCGGTTCATCCGCGCGGTCGTCGACTCCAGCGCGAGCACGAGCCGCCCCTTGACGTTCTCCTTGGAGCGCTCGAGCTCCTCGGCCGTCGCCGGCTCGCTGCGAAAGCGCGCCAGCTCCTCGGCCACCACGGCCATCGCGCGACCGACGTTGTCGGGCCGCGTGCCGAGATACATGCCGACCTGTCCGGTCCCGGCGTAGAGCGACTGGAACGAGTAGACCGAATAGGCCAGGCCGCGCTTCTCGCGCACCTCCTGGAACAGCCGCGACGAGCTGCTGCCGCCCAGGACGTTGTCCAGCACCCGCAGCGCGAAGCGCCGGTCGTCGTCGCGCGGGATCCCCAGGCCGCCGAGGCACAGGTGGTACTGCTCGGTGTCCTTCTCGATGAAGCGGATCCGCCGCTCGAACTCGCCGCGCGGCGGTGCGACCACTGGCGGCACCGGGGCGTTCGCGCGCTCCGACTGGGCCTGCGCGATCTGCTCGACCAGCTCGTCGTGATCGAGCGACCCGGCTGCCGCCACGACGATGTTCCGCGGCACGTAGCGATCGGCCCAGAACGTCCGCAGGCCGTCCGCCGGCGTGCCGGCCACGACCTCCGCGCGCCCGATGATCGCCCGGCCCAGCGGGTGCGCGCCGAAGACCGCCTCGCCGAGCACGTCGAAGACCTTGTCCTGCGGGTCGTCCTCGTACATCGCGATCTCCTCGAGGACGATCTCGCGCTCGTTGTCGAGGTCGTCCTGCGCGAAGCGCGGCCGCCAGATCATGTCGGCCATCACGTCCAGCGCCCGCTCGAGGTGGACGTCCAGGACACGCGAGTAGACCGACGTCGTCTCCTTGCCGGTCCCCGCGTTGAGCTCCGCGCCCATGCCGTCGAAGATCTGGTCGATCTCCACCGACTCGAAGCGCGCGGTCCCGCGGAACAGCATGTGCTCGATCAGGTGGCTCAGGCCGGCCTCGGGCTCCGCCTCGGCGGCGGACCCGGTGCCGATCCAGAAACCGAGCGCCACGGAGCGCACGCTGGGCATCCGCTCCGTGATGACCCGGACGCCCGAGTCGAGCTCGGTTCCGGTGTTTCCAGAACTGTCGGTCGGAGCCGCGGCTCACGCGGCGCGCCGGTCAGTCCGGCCGGCGATCGCGGCGAGGGTAGAAAAAAACCCCGCCGGCGCAGCCGGTCGCGGTCGCCGTGGCGGTCCCGCCGACGCGCCGGCGGCGTGAGCCGTGGCTGCGGCCGGCACCGTCGCGTCCGCCGCCGGCGCGGCGGCCGGAGCCGCGCGGCCGCGGTCGCCGCGGTCGCCGCTCGCGGCCGCCGCGGTCGCCGCCGCCGCCGCCGACGGAGGCGAGCTCCTCGACGGACTTGCCGGCGATCTCCGGGTCCTCGGCGAGGCGCAGGCCGATGCGGCCGCGCTCGCGGTCGACCTCGACCACGCGGACGCTGATCTCGTCGCCCTTGTTGAGGACGTCCTCGACCGTGTCCACGCGCTGGCCGGGCGACACGTTGGAGATGTGCAGCAGGCCGTCGGTGCCCTTGGACAGCTCGACGAAGGCGCCGAACGTCGTGGTCTTGACGACCTTCGCGTTCGGGAACTCGTCGCCGACCTCGACGTCCTTGAGCATCGTGGTGATCCGGTCCGCCAGCTTCTCGCCCAGCTCGCCGTTGGCCGAGTAGACGAGCACCTGACCGTCGTCGTTGACGTCGATCTGGGACTCGAACTCCTCCGAGAGGCCGCGGATCGTCTCGCCGCCCTTGCCGATCAGCATGCCGATCTTCGACGGGTCGATCTGCAGGGTGATGATGCGCGGCGCGTAGGCGCTGAGCTCCGTGCGCGGCGCGTCGATGACCTGCGCCATCTGGCCCAGGATGTCCAGGCGGGCGTCCTTGGCCTGCGAGAGCGCGTCGCGCAGGATGTCGAACGTCACGCCCGTGATCTTGATGTCCATCTGCAGGGCGGTGATGCCCTCGGCGGTGCCGGCGACCTTGAAGTCCATGTCGCCGAGGTGGTCCTCGACGCCGGCGATGTCGGTGAGGACGACGTAGTCGTCGCCCTCCTTGATCAGGCCCATCGCGATGCCCGCGACCGGCGACTTGATCGGCACGCCCGCATCCATCAGCGACAGCGACGAGCCACAGACCGACGCCATCGACGACGAGCCGTTGGACTCGAGGATGTCCGACACGACGCGAATCGTGTACGGGAACTCCTCGATCGACGGGATCATCGGCACCA
>CAWCEB010000108.1:0-8839 GCA_963794105.1 uncultured Actinomycetes bacterium
CCGCAGCCTCGAGACGGCGTGGCAGGAGCCGGGCACGTGCGCCGAGCTCGCGTTCGATCCGGCCTCCAACGCGCTGCAGCAGCTGACCACGGGCTACGCCGGACAGCTCACGGGCCGCGTGGTCGCGAAGTCGGACGGCGCCACCGCCAAGTCAGGCAGGTGGACGCTCGCCGGCGCCCAGAACGGGACGATCACGCCATCCACCGCTACCGGCGCGACGCCGGCGTTCACCTTCGTCGTCACGAACATGGAGAAGGGCATCAAGCTCATTGGTAACTTCAAAGCCACGTCGACGGCAGGCGTCGCGAGCGGGTCGTGGGAGCAGCCGACGAAGAGCGACGACCGCGTCGTGCGGATCGCCGGCACGTTCACGGGCAGCCAGGACTACGAGGAGAGTGACGGCCACTGGGTCTGGTCGTGGAGCGGCAACGCCACGTTCGGGCCTCCCAACACGAACAACCCCGGAGCCAACGGCACCTACCCGATCGCCTCCGGGACGGCGTCCTACGAGGCGACGTTCACCGCGAACGGCCCGGGGCAGTTCGGCGGCTGCAGCGCGCACGGGAGCGAGACCGTCAACCTCACCGACCCCGGCTGGGAGGGCTCATGGCAGGCGCTCGGCACCGGGAACGACGGGCTGTCCCCGCCGTACCAGTACAGCGGCACCATCGCCGGCGTCTCCAACGGGACGGCTGGCATGGTCGTGACGCTGTCCTCCTGCCCCAACCCGTCCGACAACGGCAAGACGGCGGACACGGCGCGACCGGATCCGCTCGCCGCCTGCGTCGCCGACGGGAACAGCTATCCCATGTCCGCGGACGGTCTGTCCTACACCGGCACCTGCGGCCCCTATGCGAATGCCGTACCGGACGTGTGGCACTGGGACTTCCACGGCGAGACGGAGTAGCTACGCCTTGACCGCTCGCACCTGGTAGATCGACGTGAAGCCCGTCCGGAAGCCGTTGCGCGCCGCGCGCAGGTAGAGCCGCCAGACGCGCAGCGCTCGTCGCCGGCGAGCGCGTCGGCGCGCGTCGAGGTTGTCGTCGAGGCTGTTCGCCCAGTGCGTCAGCGTCTGCGCGTAGTCGCTCGCGAAAGCCCTCGACGTGCTCGGTCTCGAAGCCGGCGCGCTCGAGCGCGAGCAGGACCGCGACAGGTGCAGCGGCGCGGCGTCGGGGAAGACGTAGCGCTCGGAGAACGGGCCGGCCTCGGCGTCGCCGTGGCGCAGCCGCGCGATGCCGTGGTTGAGCAGCCGGCCGCCGGGCTCGAGCAGCGCCGCGAGGCCGCGCGCGTAGGCGTCGATGTGCACCGGCGCCGACGTGCTCGACCATCCCGATCGAGGCGATCGCGTCGAACTGCTCGCCTGCGCAGCTCGCGGTAGTCCATGACGCGGATCTCGACCCGGTCGGCCGACGCCGCGCTCGGCGCGCGCGCTCGCGTGCTAGCTCGGCCTGCGGCTCGGACAGCGTGATGCCGGTGACGTGGACGCCGTGGTGCTCGGCGGCGTGCACGGCGAACGAGCCCCAGCCGCAGCCGACGTCGAGCAGGCGCTCGCCGGGCTTGCAGCGCCGAGCTTGCGGCAGACCAGTCTCGAGCTTGGCCGTCCTGCGCCTCCTCGAGCGACTGGTCGCGCCGTCGCGCGAAGACGCGCAGCAGTAGGTCATCGACGTCGTCGAGGAACAGCGCGAAGAAGTCGTTGCGAGACGTCGTAGTGGTGGCGGACCGAGCGCGCGTCGCGCTCCTTGCGAGTGGCGCGTGCCCGCGCGGGCGCAGCTCGGCTGTCGGCGGCGCTCGGCGGGCGCTGGAGCCCGGCGGCGCGGGCGGCGGCGAGCGCCAGCCTGCGCCTGCTCGCCGCGGTCGATCGGCGGCGGCTGCCAGCGTCGCGAGCAGCGCGATCACCTCGTCGATGTCGTCGACCTCCAGCTCGCCCGACACGTAGGCGCGGCCCAGCCCGAGCTGCCCGGGCGCGCGCAGCGCGTGCCGAGGGCCTTCGGCGAGCGCACGGTGAACGTCGGCCCGCTGCCGTTCCCGCTCGTGGCGGGCAGGTCGGTCCCGTCCCAGAAGCGCACGGTGAACGGGCGCTCAGGGAGCGCGGCTGCGATCTGGCTTCTCAGGGGCGAGGTGCGTGCGAGCGGCACGCGGGGAAGATTACGCGGCGACGGTCTTCGGGCTGTTGGTGCGCAGCACCTCAGCCGAAACGACCGCGTCATCCTCGATGCGCACGGTGAGGATCATGCCCTCGCGGGTGAAGCGCAGCGCCTCGGCGGCGGTGCGCTTCTGTTCGTCGCCGGCACCGCAGGCCTCGAGGAAGCGGACGGCCTCGTCGGGCGTGGGGCGGTGCAGCTCCTCGACGCGCCAGCTGCCGGTGTCCTCGCCGGCTGTGGAGGTCGCGAAGCAGACGGCCAGGTCATCGGAGACCGCGGCGCGCGAGCGGATCATCTCGGCCATGTCGCCGGCGGCGGGACGCGCGCCAAGTTCGCTGACCCATTCCTCGACGCGCGCGCGGCCGACGAGCTCGCCGCGGACGCGGGCCTCGAGCACGCCGTCGGTGAGCATGCAGGCCAGCGACTTCTCCGGGAACGGAACCGTGGTCTGGCGGCGCGCGGACGGGCCGCCGGCGCCGATGCCCAGCGGCGGGGTGGAGGAGACGAGGATCGGGTCGTGCCCGCCGGGGCCCACGACGATCGGCGCCTCGTGGGCGGCCGTCGCGTAGGTCAGCGTGCCCTCGTTCGGGTCGTGGATGGCCACCGCCGCGGTGGCGAAGCCCTCGTCGAAGTGGGGGGCGAGCGACTCGGTCGCGATCGCCAGGGCCTCGCGCGGGCCGGCACCGGACTCGAGGTGGGCGCGAAGCGTGAAGCGCACGAGCGTGGCCTGGCCCAGCGGGCCCGGTCCGTGGCCCGTGACGTCGCCGACGACCAGCGCGGTGCGGCCATGATCGAGAGCGATCACGTCGTAGAAGTCGCCACCCGCGGCGGGGCCGCCGGCGGGCCGGTGCGCGACGGACAGGGCGAGCGCGCCGACACGCGGCGGGACGACCGGAAGGACGGCCTCCTGCAGCACGCCGACGTCACCCAGCAGCGTCCCGCGCTCGGCGGCGAGGCGGTGCGCGCGGCGGGTCTGGCGGGCGGACGTGACGGCGAAGAGCGACGCCAGGCCGGTCAGCAGGCCCAGCAGGATCCAGATCGTCGAGGGAATGACCTCGACGGCGTCACGGACCGTGCGGAAGACCACGTTCGGCGAGTCGTCGTGGGTCGGCGTGGCGGTCGTCGGCGGCGCGGGGACGTAGCCGTTGCCGGGGCCCTTCGCGGCCTTCGTCTTGGACGGGTTGGACTTGGCGAGCGCGGCGGGCGCGATCGTGGCGATCGGCGTGGCGGGGCCGCTCGACGCGGTCGTGCCGCGGGTGGCGGTCCTGTGCTTGCGGGCCTTGTGGCGCGTCTTTGCGGCCGTGAAGGTGCCCGAGTTGGTCACCTGCGGCGCGGGGGCGGCGGCCGGAGTCGGCGCGACGGTCTGCGCCGCGGCGGCGACCTTCTTGGCCTGGCCGGGCGGAAGCGAGGATGAGGTCTGCGCCTGTGCCTGCGCGCTGGCGCCGTTGCCCTGGCTGGCGGTCTTCTGCGCGGCCTTGGCCTGCTGCTTGGATGGCTGGGCGGTGGTGGTCGTGGCGGTCGCGGCCTGCCGGCTGGTCAGCGTCGTGACCGTGCTGCCGTGCTTCGCCTGGTGCTTGGTCGGCGCGGGTGCGGGCGCCGGCTGGCGGGCCGGGGCGGGTGCGGGCGCCGGCTGCTGGGCCGCGGCCTGCTTCTTGGCCTGGCCAGGGGGCAGCTGGACCTGCGCGGACGGGTCCTGACTGGGCTTGGGGTCCTGCTTTGCAATTGAGGGCATCGGCAAAAAGCCCACGGCAAGCACCGTGAGCCCCACCAGCCGAAGACCCCCGCCGGTATGCCTCACATGCCCATCATCGGCCGCAAGGCGGTCGGACACAAGCCCCAAATGAGCCCACCGTTAGCCTTTGTTCATGTCAGTGGACGGAAAGACCGGGTTCCGTGCTCGCGCGGGAGCCGCCCTCGACCCCCTCAAGATCGACTACGAGCGCATGGAGGCGGCCGTCACCGAGCTGCTCGAAGCCCTCGGCGTCGACCTCACCGACGAGAGCCTCCAGGACACTCCGCGACGCGTCGCCGCGGCCTACTCAGAACTCCTCACACCCCTGCCATTCGAGGCTACGACCTTCCCCAACACGGAGGGTTATGACGAGCTCGTCGTCGCCCGCTCGATCCCCTTCCATTCGCTCTGCGAGCACCACCTGCTGCCCTTCCACGGGGTCGCCCACGTGGCCTATCTGCCCGGTGACCGAATCGTCGGATTGAGCAAACTTGGGCGGGTTGTCGAAAGCTTTGCGAGAAGACTCCAAGTTCAGGAGCGTATGACCGTCCAGATCGCCGATTGGGTCGAGGAATACCTCGAGCCCCGCGGCGTCGGCGTCGTCCTGGAGGCCGAGCACCTCTGCATGTCCCTGCGCGGCGTCCAGAAGCCGGGCACCGTCACCGTGACTTCTGCGCCTGCACGGGATCGTGCGCGACGACGCACGAACCCGGCAGGAGTTCCTGGCGTTTACGCGGTCGTAGCCTCGTTGACCTTCATGTGCACGACGACGTCATAGACGTCGTTGGAGATCACGCTGTCGACGTACTGCTCCTCGGCGTTGCGCCGGCGCTCGGCGTAGCCGTGCTCGCCCTGGTTGGCCTCCATCTCATCGCGCGTGCCATCGAAGAACCCGAACGTCACGACCGTGTCGGGATCGCCCTGGCCCTTGAGCGCGAAGAAGCGGACCCAGCCGGCCGGCGGACCCCGCCGTCGTCCGGCGGCGTGAACTCGGCGATGAACGCGTCGGCTTGGCCGGGCTTGACCTTGCGGACCGTGTGCGCGCAGATCATGGGGTTTGCGCCCTCCTTGGTGGTGATGTGGAGAGAGCCTACGCCCGGATATGAAGGCGTTGGAGAAGAACGTGGGCGGTCTCTGGGGCGACGGCGATGCGGAAGCCGCTTGCTTGACCGCGAACCAGCTCGTGCCGATACTCGGCCGGGGTGGCGAGCAAGTGGTCCAACACTGGGGCGAAGCGTGGGCGGGAGGCGCGGGCCGCCCTCGGGCTCACGCGCGACGGCCCACTGCCCGACCTGCTCGAGGTCGTGGAAGATGCCGGCGCGAACGTCGTCGTGCTCGACCTGCCCGAGCACCTCGCCGGCGCATACATCGCCAAGTCCGACTGCCCGCTGCTGTTCGTCAACGGCGCTCAGTGGATCGCCCGCCAACGCTTCACGCTCGCACACGAGTTCGGGCATTTCCGAATGGGCCACGAGACGGTTGTCGACAAGCAGGTTGCGATCAGTGGGTACCTGCACGACCCCAACGAGGTCTGCGCGAACGCGTTCGCCGCGGAGTTCCTCATGCCCAAGCAAGCGATCGCGCAGTGGGGGGCCGACAGCGTGCGCGGCGGCGAGCCGACGCTCGAGCACGTCTGCCTGCTGGCCGCCGAGTACGGCGTCAGCGCCCAGGCTGCCCGCTACGCGCTGGACACGGCTGGCGTGCTGAGCAGCGCCAGGCGCAAGCGCCAGCTCGACGACGAGATCAAAGACGAGCTGCACGTCCAGGTGTTCACGCAGCTCGGACTCGAGCCGCTCGAGGACGAGTTGGCGGCCGCGTCGGCTCGCCGGCCACGGATCCCACGTTCGCTCAGGGACACCGCGTTGGGCGACCTGCTCGCCGGCGACATCGACGTTGCGGGCTTTGCCAACCGTGTCGGCTGCGCGCCGCCCGAGGTCGAAGCGATGCTCGCCGCGCTCAGCCTCGACCAGCTCCTAGCGACCGCCTAGGAACAGGTCGTCGACCTCGTCGCGCGCCGCCTCGCCAGGCGTGGTGAGGCCCTTGGCGAGCAGGTCGAGGTGCGGCGCGGCTGCGTCGGCGGCCTCGTCGGAGGCGCGGAACGCAGCGGCTGGTGCCGCGGGCGCCGCCCAGCCGCCGAGGTCGCCGGCGCCCTCGAGCTCCGATCGCGGGACGCCGAACAGGCGGGCGAGCGCATCGAAGACGCGGAGGGAGACGCGCGAGGGCTCGAGGTCGCCCTCCTCGAGGCGCTGAAGGTACGCGGCCGTCTTCGGCGCGCGCTCCTCGCCGAGCTCGAGCGACTGCACGAGCGAGCTCGCGACTTCGGCGTTCGACAGTCCCACCCGCGCCCGCAGCCGCACGAGCAGTGACGGGAGCACGCCGGCGCGGCCCTCGGAAGCGCTCAGCGCCTCGGCCACGATCGGCTCGGCACGGATCGCCTTCAACGCCTCGTCGGAGTATTCGGGGGTGGGCGCGAACGTCAGGAACGACATGAGCTGGTCGGCCAGCTCGTCCCGTTCACCTTCGGGCACGCGGGCGAGGTAGTCGTCGACGTCCGGACGCCGTCCGGCGTTCCAGTCGTCGATGAACTCGCTCAGAATGCGGTCACGATCGGTGGTCACGGAGAATCCGCTCCAGTTCACGAACGCCGCGGCTGCGGCGCTGATAGAGGTTGTCCATGGTGATGCCGAGCCGATCCACGATCTCTTCGGCGGAAAGCATTTCGAGGTAGGTCAACTCGAGGGCCTCGCGGTATTTGGTGTTCTTGACCTGGGCGATCGCCCAGGCGACGAGGCTCTCGGCCTCCTGGCGGTCGGCTTCGTCCTGCAGGGCCTCGTCGGTTTGACGCCGGAGGTCGGCGTCGTAGGCGGCCAGCGCGGCATCGAAGGGCCCGCTGGTGCCGTCGGGTTCGTAGGTCTGGTCGAAGCTGCCGCCGGCCCGGCGCTGATGGCGAAACTCCTTGCGGCCGAAATCGCGGCATGAGTTCTCCACGCACGTGACGAGCGCCGCGTAGAAGCGGCCGGCCTCGCGCTTGCGAAAGCCGGCGCTCATCGCGATCACCCGCAGGTAGGCCTCGCTGGCGGCGCTGCCGTGCTCGTCGGGCGGCAGGCCCTTGCCGCCGGGGCTGAACCGGAAGCCCTTGACGATGTTCTTCACGCGGTCGAAGTTGTTGACCGCCAGGCGCTCCCAGTACTCGGCCGCCTCGGCGAGATCCCCGCGCTCGTGGGCGTCGACGAACTTGCCAAGAAGGACGTGGTCGGGCTCGAACGGCATCTATGCAGTGGTCGCGCGGACTTCGGGGGATCTGACAGTCAGGTCGGAGCCGATCACGACGACCCTGGGAAGCTACTTGCGACCGTGCTCGCAGGCGCCGCCTGACCCAGCCGCTAGCCGAGGCTCTCGAGCAGCTCGGCGGCATCGGTCTCGAGCCCGCAGGCCTCCTCGACTTCGATCGCGCGCTCGAATGAAGCTCGAGCCGCGGTGGTCTCGCCGAGCACCAGCTGGGCCTTGCCAAGCCAGCACCACGCCCAGGCGTTGACGGGCGTCAGGCGCGTGTAGATACGCAGGTGCTCGGCCGCCGGCGCCGCGTAGCCGAGCTCGAGCAGCGTGTAGCCGGCGCCGAAATGGCCCTTCAGGTCACCCGCCTCGATGGCGAGCTTGAACATCGACAGCGCCAGCTGCGGCTCGGACCCCTGTGCGTCGATCGCGGCGTGGAAGTGCAGCGCGTCGTTCGTGGGTTCGTCCTCGCTGTAGCGCGCCTGGACGAGCAGCAGGATCTCGCCGAGGCTCAGCGCCTCGGGCCCGAGTGCCGGGACGATGAACCGCGGCTCGTCCCACAGCTCGTCGACCTCGAGCCGCCCAACGAGCTCGATCTCGAACGGCTTGTGCGCGATCGCGCCGACGAACCGCGAGCCGCCGGGCTCGTCGAGCAGGAACGCGATCCGGTCATCCTCCGCGAGCACGCGCACCTGCTCGGCCGGCTGGCCGTCCCAGACCGTGCCGAACTCCTGGACGGAGAGCGTTTCCTTCCAGGGGTCGAGTGTCAGCAGCGCGGGCATCACCACACCGCTGAGGTCGCGGCGCGCCGGTGCGGCCTGACGCAAGAGGGACGCAATGAGTCCGAGGCGGTCCGCACGGCGTTGGTCGAGGCCGCGGAACGGAGACGCCAGCACTCGGCGGTCTCCGAGGAGGCGCGCAGGCTTGGCGCCGACCCCATCGACCGCGCCGAGGTGCAGGCGATCCTCGCGGACTTCGAGCCGCTCGCCCCTGACTGGCCAGTGTGACGCGAGCCGACGTCTACCGCGTGCGTCTCGAGCGCGGCCGTGGCCACGAACAGCGCGGGCCGCGCTACGGAGTGGTCGTGCAGGCGGACTCGCTGCTCACGCTCTCCACGGTAGTCATCGCCCCCACCTCGACGGGGGCGCTTCCGGCGACGTTCCGCCCGGAGATCGAGCTGGAGGGCACGACCACGCGGGTGCTCGTCGAACACCTCCGTTCTGTCGACCTGCAGCGGCTCGGAAAGCGCGTCCGGCGTCTGACGCGTGAGGAGCAGCATGCCGTGGATGACGCGCTGCGCGTCGTTCTGGATCTCTGACCCGGCACGCGTGTCAGATTGCGCGCCGCCGGCCCGACCCTGACGCCATGCCCGACGCGCTGGCGACCGCCTTCGACCGGATCGACGACTTCGTCGCGGTTCAGCGCGCGGCCGGCGGCCCGACACTCGAGTCCGTCGAGCTGCTGCAACGCGCGGCTGGGGTGGAGCGCGACCAGCGCGCCGTCGTCGCCGACCGCGCAGCAGCGCTCGGCGTTCCGGCGGAAGCGCTGCTGCTTGGCGTCCTCGTCGGCCTGCTGGCTTCCCAGCCGTGATCGGCTACGCGATCATCGCCCTCGGCTTCGCGTACTTCTGGCCGCGGCGCGTACGACATGAAGGCCGGACTCGCTGTGCGCGATGTCCTCGTTTCCGCCGCGC
>CAWCEB010000109.1:0-5304 GCA_963794105.1 uncultured Actinomycetes bacterium
GCGTGCGCGGCGGCACTCGAGGAGCTCGTGACGAAGGCGGTCGAGGCGTGAACCCCGCTCGCAGGCTCGTGCTCGCCCCGATCACGCTGTATCGCCGGGCGATCTCGCCGGCGCTCCCGCGGCGCTGCAAGTACGAGCCGACGTGCTCGGCCTACGCCGCTCAGGCGATCCGCGAGTACGGCATACTCCGCGGCTTGGTCCTGGCGGGCTGGCGGCTGCTGCGCTGCAACCCGTTCAGCCACGGGGGATTCGACCCCGTCTCCGCCCAGCGCCTGTTCCGAAAGCGCCCCGCCTGACGCATGTTCATCTCCGCATACATCCCCGTCTTCAAGCAGTTGATCGACGCGTTCGACGCGGTCATCCGCTTCTTCCACGACAACTTCGGGTTCAGCTGGGGCCTGTCGATCATCGCGCTGACGGTGTGCGTGCGCGCGCTCCTGGTGCCGCTGACGCTCAAGCAGTTCCGGTCGATGCAGTCGCTTCAGCGCCTCGCGCCCGGAGATCAAAAAGCTGCAGGAGAAGTACAAGGACGACAAGCAGCGCCTGAACCAGGAGATGATGAAGTTCTACCAGGAGAACAAGGTCAACCCGTTCGGGTCGTGCCTGCCGCTCCTGATGCAGATGCCGGTCTTCATCTCGCTGTTCTACATGCTGCGAACGGACCTGAAGCTGGACATCTGCGGCGACGAGCTCAGCGCTATCTGGCCAGCCACCCGCAGGCCACGCTCACCGGCACGCACTGCGACACGGTGGTCCGCGGTCGGCGAAGTTCCTGTTCATCCCGGACCTGACCGCGCCGGCGACGGGCTGGGTGCTCGTCGTGCTGCTGGTCGCTGTACGTCGGCTCGCAGTTGGCATCGAGCCTGCTGATGAGCGTGACGGCGGACAAGAACCAGCGCTACATGATGCTGGCGCTGCCGTTCGTGTTCGTCCTGTTCGTGCGGACGTTCCCCGCGGGCCTGCTCGTCTACTGGATCACGACGAACCTGTGGACGGTCGGCCAGCAGTACGTCGTGCGGCGTACGGTCGGGCACATGGGGCCGACCGCCGGACACCGGCGGAAGGCACGGAGGAGGCAAAGGCCGAAGCCCTCGCGGCGACGGCGATGGCTGGCGACCGAAGCAGCCGCGCGGCCGGCCTGCGCCCGCCGCGGCGGCGGTGAGCAGCGGCGGTGGAGCGACCCGCCGCCGCGCCCCCCGCGCAAGAAGAAGAAGCGTTCGGGACGGCGGCGCTGATGGCTGCGACGCCTGCCGCCGACGCGCTCAACGAGCTGCTCGAGAAGGTCGCCGACGCGCTCGGGCTCGACGCTCGAGATCACCGTCGAGGACGACGGCGAGCTCGTGCGCGGCCGCCTGGCGGGCGAGGATCTCGGCCTGTTCATCGGCCGCCACGGCCAGACGATCGACGCCGTGCAGCACATCGCGATGCGCGTCGTCGCCAGCGCGGCCGGCGAGCGCAGGCTCGTCGAGGTGGACGCCGAGGGGTACCGCGAGCGGCGCGCCGAGGCGCTGCGCGGGCAGGCCGACGACGCCGCCGACGAGGCGCTGCGGCTTCGGCCGGCCGGTCTCCTCGATGCGATGGGCGCCTCCGAGCGCAAGCTGGTCCACGAGCACCTGCGCGACCGCGGCGACGTCGAGACGTACTCCGAGGGCGACGAGCCGCACCGCCACCTCGTCGTCGCGCCGCTGCGCGGCTAGGACCGTTTCACGTGGAACGCTTCGGGCTGGCCCCGGAGGCGGCCGCGGCCATCGAGCGCCTGCTCGACCTGCTCCGAACGCGACGAGACGGCGCCGACGACGGTGCGCGATCGCGCCGAGGCGCTGGACGTCCACGTCGCCGACAGCCTCAGCGGCGCTCGAGCTCCCGTCGGTTCGCGACGCGCGGCGGATCGCCGACCTGGGCGCGGGCGCGGGATTCCCAGGGCTGGTGCTCGCCTGCGCGCTGCCCGGATGCCCGCGTCGTCGCTGGTCGAGATCGGTGGGCCGCAAGTGCGTCTGGCTGGACCGCGCCATCGCCGCCATGGAGCTGACGAACGCCGCGGTCGGTCAACGCCCGTGCCGAGGCGTGGCCGGACGGCCTCGGCGCGCACGATCTCGTCACGGCGCGGGCGCTTGCGCCGCTGAACGTCCTGGTCGAATACGCCGCGCCACTGCTGCGGCAGGGCGGGGCGCTCGTCGCCTGGAAGGGGCGCCGCGACACGGCCGAGGAGGCGGACGGGGCTGCGGCGGCGGTCCAGCTCGACCTCGAGCTCGCCGAGGTCCGCAGGGTGCAGCCGTTCCCGCACGCGCGCGACCGGCACCTCTACGTCTACCTGAAGGTTGGTCCGACCCCGAACGGTTACCCGCGGCGCCCGGGAATGGCCAGCAAACGGCCACTTCGAGCCTCGACCTGAGGCACAGAGTTCGCGGGCGAACCATTGCGGCGCGCGGGTCCGACCGTGCCCGTCGCTACCGTGGCCGCGATGGGCTCGATCTACGCGATCGCCAACCAGAAGGGTGGGGTGGGCAAGACCACCACGGCGGTCAACGTGGCGGCCTGCATCGCCGAGGCCGGCTACCCGTCGCTGCTCGTCGACATCGACCCGCAGGCCAACGCGACGGTCGGGCTCGGCCATCCCAAGGACACGCGCCCGAGCATCTACGACGTCCTGACGGGCGACGCGCGCGCGGACGACGCGATCGTCGAATCGACGATCGCGCGGCCTCCATCTGCTCCCGGCGAACCCCGATCTCGCGGGCGCGAACGTCGAGCTGCCGCGACGGCCCGGCTCGGAGACGTGCCTGCGCGACGCGCTGGCGCGGTGTCCGCGAGCGCTTCGCCTTCACGCTCCTGGACTGCCCGCCGTCGCTGGGCCCGCTGACCGTCAACGCGCTGGTCGCGGCGGACCGCGTGATCGTCCCGGTCCAGACCGAGTACTTCGCGCTCGAGGGCCTCGCGGGCCTGCTCGACACGCTCCAGCTCATTCAGCGGGAGCTCAACCCGCGCCTGACGGTCGCCGGGATGCTGCTCACGATGCACGACGGGCGCACCCGCCTGGCGCAGCGACGTCGAGCGCGAGGTGCGCGAGCACTTCCCGGCGCTCGTCTTCGACACCGTCATCCCGCGCAACGTGCGCATCGGCGAGGCGCCGAGCTTCGGGCGGCCCGTCATCCACCACGATCCGCACTGCGCCGGGTGCGGACGCCTACTTCGAGCTCGCCAAGGAGGTCGCTGCCGTGGCTGAGGAACGCGGGGATGGGACGCGGGCTGGCGGCGATCCTGTCGTCCGCCGCCGAGGGCGAGCGAGCCGCGACCGGAGCTGCGCGAGCTGCCGGTCGAGCTGGTCGAGCCCAACCCGCGCCAGCCGCGCAAGCGCTTCGACGACGAGGCGCTGCAGGGCGCTGGCGGGGTCGCTCGCCGAGCGCGGCGTCTCCAGCCGATGCTCGTGCGGCCCGTGCCGGGCGGCCGCTACGAGCTCGTCGCCGGCGAGCGCCGCTGGCGCGCGGCGAAGCTCGCCGGCCTCGACGCGGTCCCGGCCGTCGTCCGCGACCACGACGACGCCGCCTCGCTCGAGCTCGCGCTCGTCGAGAACATGGCCCGCGAGGACCTCAACCCGGTCGAGGAGGCGCGCGCCTCGCCGCCCTGGTCGAGGAGCTGGGCTGACGCGCGAGGACGGTCGGCCGAAGGTCGGGCGCAGCCGCGTCGCGATCTCCAACCTGCTGCGGCTACTCGACCTGCCCGACGAGGCGATCGAGCTGCTCGAGCGCGGTGCGCCTCACCGAGGGCCACGGCCGCGCGCTGCTGCTGGCGCCCGACCACGCCGACCGCCGCGCGCCTGGCTCGGCCGCCGCCGGCGAGGGCTGGTCGGTGCGCGTCACCGAGGACGAGGCGCGCGCTGCCGGCGTCGCCGAAGCGCGCCGCCCCGACGCGGCCCGCCGCGGCGTCCATCCCGACCAGGCCGCGGCGCTGCGGAGGAGTCGCCGACGCGCTCGGCGCCGCGCTCGGGGCCGACGTGCGCGTCGCACCGCGGGCACCGGCTTCAAGGTCGACTGGCCTCGAGCGCTGGACGAGGCCGTCGCGCTGGCGCGGCGCCTGCGCCCCCGAGCAGCCGCCTAGCGGGACCTCCGCCAGGCGCTACACTGCCCGCCGCGCGGGCGATTAGCTCAGTCGGTTAGAGCGCTTCTCTGATAAGGAAGAGGTCCCAGGTTCGAGTCCTGGATCGCCCATCGCCAAGCCTGGTCCGGCGGGCACTCGCGGTCGAACTCGCGCCGGCGCTCGGCCCAGATGACGCCGGCCACTTCCTATCGGGCCCGGGATGGTCGTACCCTTGCGTCGAACGCCGGGCGATGCTGATGGGGAGAAGGTCGGGTTCGAGCCCCGGATCGCCCACTCCACGGATGGACCCGTAAGAGCCGGGTCGCCTGCCAAAAGCCGCCGAAGGATCGGCGGACATCGACCCAAGGAGCACCCTCGTGCACATGATGTCGCCGCGCCGCTTCACCGCAGTGGCCGCCGGACTGCTCGCCGCCGCCGCCGTCGTTCCCGCCCTCGCCCAGGCCACGCCCGCTCCGCGGGTCCACGCCGGGCCGCCGGAGGGCATCGTCTTCGCCCACGGCAATGGCCCCGGCCACGCACCCGGCGGCGGCGGCAAGACCCCGCCGCCGCTCACGTTCCACGGCGGCCGCGTCATCACGGCGCCGGCGCAGATCACGGCGGTCTACTGGGGCACCCGCTGGGGAAGCTCCTCCTTCGCCGGCGACAAGGTTACGGGCCTCGCCAGCTTCTACACGGGGCTCGGCGCCAGCAACTACGCCGGGACGAACACGGAGTACACGGACAACGGCCTCCTGACGGGCACGCACGTCAGCAGCGGCGTCTCGTACAACGGCTCCGCGACCGATGCCAGCAGCGCGGGAACCAGGGCGCCGAGCACGTCCAGCGTGCTCGGCGTCCGTCGCCCGTGCCGTCCCGGCGCCGGTCGCGCACGCCTACTACCCGGTCTACTCAGACATCCCGCGCGGGCACTCGGGCTACTGCGCATGGCACAGCGTGGGCACGATCAACGGCACCGAGGTCCAGTTCGGCTTCTTCTTCGCGCTGGACGGCGACAGCGGCTGCGACCCGTCCGACGGGTCGGGGCTGCACAGCCAGGGCCTCGCCGCGCTGGCGAACGTCAGCGGCCACGAGTACAGCGAGATGGTCACCGACCCCGCGCTGAACGCCTGGTACGACAGCTCGGGCGCCGAGAACGCCGACAAGTGCGCCTGGAAGTTCGGCTCGTCGCTGCTGCCGTTAGGCAATACACGAATCGGCGGCAATAAACAT
>CAWCEB010000110.1:0-17017 GCA_963794105.1 uncultured Actinomycetes bacterium
GGTCCTCTTGCGCCCGAGGTCTACGAACTGCTGCCGGTTCTCCGCCACGGAGACGTCAATCTCCGGCGCCAGAAGGCGATGCTGCTCGGCACGCTCGTCGTGCCGCGAAAGGCGCTGCGCGACCTCGACGCCATCGTTCCGAAGCTGCGGGAGCTCGGAGCCCGCCACGTCGCGTACGGTGCCCCGCCCGCCCACTACCCGGTCGTCGGCGAGGCGCTGATCGCCTCGATATGGCCGACGTGGCGGGCGACGCGTGGCGGCCGGAGCACGCGCGCGCCTGGGCTGCCGCCTTCGAGGTCGTCGCCGGCCCGATGATCGACGGCACGGCCTCCGAGCACCGAAAGGCGGCATGACCGCCTAGGCTTCGCCTTCGCCGGGCGCGCGTGAACGTTGAGCCGCGATCTCGTCGGCGCCGCCATGGCGTTCGACGAAGTCGATCAGCAGCGCGCGGAGGTGCTGGACCTCGGCGTCGCCGAAGCGCTGGCGGAGCTCGTCTTCGATGGCGTGGCTTTCCGCGAGTGCGCGGGCGCGGATGCGCTCGCCGGTGGCGCTCAGACGGAGATGGGTGCGGCGACGATCAGCGGGGTCGTCGGTGCGCTCGAGGTATCCGAGCGAGACCATGTCGTCAGCGAGTCGGCTGGCGCCCTGCTTGCTGATGCCGAGCAGCTCCGCGAGGCGCGACACAGTGGGTTGCTCGGCAGCGACGGCACGCAGCACGAAGCCGAACGACGCTCGCATGTCCCCACCACCCGCGGTGGCGACCGCCTCGCCGAGGCGGTCGGCCACGCAGCGGTTCGCCGCTGTGATGAGGATCGCCAGATCCGGCGCGGTCACGCTGCCCAGGGTGGCAGGAGCGTTGCCCCGTCGGCGGCCATGGTCGCCCGCGCGCCGGCGGGCACACAGGCGAGTGCGCGGTAGGGTTCCTGCCCGGGGACGTGCATGGTGAAGTCGGTCCCCGCCGGCAGGATGAGGCAGTCGCCGACTCCGAGCTGGTGCTCCGTTTCGTTGACCTCCGCGACCGCGTGGCCGCCGATGCCGAGGAAGATCTCCTCCCGGTCCATGCAGTGCCGCGGACTTGTGCTTCCGGGAGCGAGCTCGATCTCCCACAAGCTGACTTCCGCTGCACCGCGCGAGGGAGCGGCGTAGGCGGTGACGGTGGTGCCCGCGGCATCAAAAGTCGGGGCGTCGGTGCGGTTGATGATGTGCATGGAGGACACAGTAGGTCACCTCTAGTTGATAGTCAAGGCTAGTTGACGGTCTACAGGTGATTACCTCTTGTCCGACGGGGATATCCACCGTTACGGTTATCGGCGTGCTGACGGTGGTTGAACGGTTCAGGGCTTCCTGATGGCCGAGCGGGTCGGCTTCTGCACCTCGGCCGACGGCACGCGCTTGGCCTATGGCGTGTCGGGTTCCGGCCCCCCGCTCGTCAAGGCGGCCAACTGGCTGACGCAACTCGACTACGACTGGCGTTCCCCGGTATGGCGCCACTGGCTCGTCGCGCTGAGCGACGACCACACGCTCGTGCGATACGACGAGCGCGGCTCGGGGCTTTCAGACCGTGACCCGGCGGGGATGGCGCTTGCCGACTGGCTGGCCGACCTCGAGGCGGTGGTGGACGCCGCCCGGGTTGACCGCTTCAGCCTGCTCGGCGTTTCGCAGGGCGCGCCGATCGCGATCGCCTACGCGGTCAAGCACCCCGACCGTGTCGACAAGCTCGTCCTCTACGGCGGCTTCGGCCGCGGACGTCAGCATCGCGGCGATGCCGCGACCGAGGAAGGCGAAGTCCTCGCGCGCATGATCCGCGTGGGCTGGGGTCGCGAGGCGTCCGCGTACCGCCGCGTCTTCACAACCCTGTTCGTGCCAGACGGTACGGACAAGCAGGTCGCGTGGTTCGACGACCTCCAGCGCATATCGTCGTCGCCCGAACAGGCGGCGCGCATCTATGAAGCAGTCGACCTCTTCGACGTCAGGCCGATCCTCGCGCAGGTCAGCGTTCCCACGCTCGTTATGCATGCGGCCGAAGACGCGATCGTCCCCTACGAAGAGGGCCGCCTGCTCGCCACGGGGATCCCCGGCGCCCGCTTCGTCACACTCCCCAGCCGCAATCACATTCTGCTCGAACACGAGCCCGCGTGGTCGACGTTCGTCGATGAGCTGCGAGCCTTCGTCGCGGGCGGCGACGGGCCAGGAAAGAAGCCGACGTCTGACTGGGACCTGACCACGCGAGAAGAGCAGGTCGTCGCGCTGGTGGCGGAGGGCCTCAGCAACGAGACGATCGCCGACCGCCTGTTCCTGAGCGAACGCACCGTCGAGCGTCACCTCTCCAACGTGTACGTGAAGCTGCGCCTGTCGGGCAAGGGCGCCCGCGTCGCGGCCGCCGCGCGCTACGCACAGCGCAGCTGAGCCATCCAGGCGGCGTACGTAGCCGTCGTCCTCAAGGCGTAGGTGCTGGCCCGTTGATGGCGGAGAACCGACCCCCTGAAGATGGGTGGTGGCGCCGATGGGGGATCGACGCATGAAGCCCAAGCTTCCTGGCACGCACTCCACCACCAACCCCAGGAGACTCTCATGCACCCCACCCCGTTCACGATTCGCGCCGCCACTGCCCGAGACGAGCACGCCCTGTCCCGGCTGGCTGTGCTCGACAGCCAGCGCGCGCTGCGCGCCCCGGCCCTGATCGCAGAGATCGCCGGCCGCCCGGCCGCCGCCATCGGCCTGAAGGGCGGGCGCGTCATCGCCGATCCCTTCCAGCCGACCGCTTCGATCGTGGAGCATCTGCGCCTCGGGGCGGCCACCCTGTGCGGGCCGCCGCCCCACCGGCCCAAGCCGCGCCGCTGGATTCCGGCGACGGCGAGGTGAATCGCCCGCGTCCCTACGGCAGGCGCCGCGACGCAGACACGCTTGTCTGCGGAGCGGCGACCTGCCGTCCGAGCCGTCGGAGGCCGTCACCGAAGCTGGCGCAGCGCGAGGACCATCGTCGCAAGGTCCTCCGGATCATCGAGATCCAGCCCCGTCAGCTCGCGTGCCCGGCGCAGGCGGTGGTCGAGCGTGTTGGGATGGATGTGGAGGCGCTTGGCAGCCTGTTTGCGATCGCGGCCGAGCCCGATGTACGTCGCCACGGTCTCGAGGAGATCGCCGCGCGAGCGGCCATCCTGCGGGCCGAGCGGGCCGACGACGCGCTCACGCAGGTCGGTGGCCACGCGTGGCGCGTGCGCGAGCAGCAGATCGAGCGCCAGGGCACGCAGTGGGACAACACCCGCTTGCCCGCGGCGCAGCGCGATGTCGATGCCGTAGCGGACGTCGGCGAGGCTCGCGAACAGCTCCTCGCGCGGCACCTCGACGTCGACCACCGCGACGGCGCCGGCCGGCAGCGTGCCCGCCGGCAGCGCACTGTCCGAGTTGGCGCGCGGCGCCGCGAGCCCGACGACGCGATCGCCCTCGGTCAGCGCCAGCGCGCCGGCCGCCGCGCGCAGGCTCGCCGCCGCCAGCGCGTGGGCGCGCGCGCCCTCGCCCGGGATCGTCAACGCGAACGCGGCGACGTCGACGCCGAGCGGGAAGCCCAGGCGCTCGGCGGCCTCGTGATGGGCGGCGCCCAGCGCCTCCCCGCGTAGCAGCGCGTTGAGCAGCGCGCGCAGGCCTCGCTCCCGCTCCGACACGTGGTGCTCGCGCTCCTCCATGTACGCCGCCGTGACAGTGCCGGAGACGAGATCGAGGTAGTCCATCACGAGCTCCGCGGCGCGCGGCAGCGCGTCGCGCTCGTCCGGTGTCGCCGCGGCGACGATCACGCGCCACGCGGCCGTGCCGCCGCGCCGGTAGGCGCGCAGGAGGTCCTCGAGCGGCATGCCCTCGGCCGCGCGATTCTGAGCGGACGCGCGAAAGTTCTCGAAGCGACGGGGCCCTGGTGCCGGGCGTCCCGCGACCCAGTCCAGGCAGATGTCGACGTTCTCGCGGATGACCTTCAGGACCTCGCCACGGATCGTCGCGTCGGGCAGCCGCGCGTAGCCCGGAATCTCGTTCCGGAACGTGCTCAGCATGACGCGCACGAGGTCGTCGCGATCGATCCGCGCAACGAGTGCCGTCAGTGGCGACGCTGGTGCTCCGATCAGCGCATTGTGACGCGCCACAGCAAGTTTGGACCAGGCCCTCTGGTTCGGGCGCCGGCGCGATGCCACCCTGAATCGATCCCACCGCGCGCCGTCAATGGCGCCCCCCGATCGAGGAGAACCAGTGCCCCACCGTTGCTCTGCCGCGGTCGCCTGTTCCGCTGCAGCCCTTCTGGCAGCGGTCACCGGCGCCACCGCCTCCGCCTCTGCCGCGACCGTGCCGCCGAAGGCCACGCTCGCGACGTCCAACCAGACTGCGCTGCTCGCCGCGCGCGCGGCCGTCGTCACCGTCCAGGCGCCCGCGAGGAGCGTCGCGACCGTCTCGCTCTACGCCGCCGGCCACCGGGTGTCCGGGAAGCGCCGCGTGGCCCTCGGCCGCACGACGCACGTTCGCCAGGTGCTCACGCTCACGCAGAGCGGCATCGCGCGGCTGCGCCGCTGCACAACCCCGAAGCTTGAAGTCCGCATGATCGTCAGGCGCGCGTCGCGCACGACCACCGTGCGCGACCGCCGCACGCTGAAGCTCGACGCCAAGCGCTGCCCGGCCCCCGCCCCTGCGCCCGCGGACCCCGCTCCCGAGCCCACCGCACCCGCGCCTGTCGAGAACAAGGACCAGCCGAAGACGGACCGCTCGCTGTTCCGAGTCGGGACGTCGGTGGTCGACATCTCGCCCGACACCCCGATGCACGTCGGCGGGTATGGCTCGGGCTACCAGGTCACGGGTGGCGTTCATGACCCGCTGCAGGTGCGGGCGTTCTTCGTCGGCCACGGCAAGCAGGCTGTGACCTTCGTCTCGGTCGACTCGCAGGGCTGGTTCGCCTCCTACCAGGCGCCGAACATCGGCGATGGCGCCGATGACGCGCGCCGCGACGCGGCCGCGATCCTGGCCGATCGCGGCTATGACGTGAGCGCCGCCAACGTCGTGGTTTCGGCGACCCATGACCATGCCGCACCGACGATCATGGGTATCTGGGGCCACACGGACCCGGCATACCTGCATCGGGTCAAGGAGGCCGCGGTCCAGGCCGTCCTGGCCGCCGAGGCCGACGCGCGCGACGCCGAGCTGTGGTCCTCGACGGGCACGATTCACGGTCTGCTGTCCCAGGTGCAGGGCACCGATCAGATGGCCGGCTTCGCCGTCGACGCACTCGCTCCCGATCCTCTGGGCGCGCGAGCCCGGCACCGGCGCCACGCTCGGCCTGTACACCAACGTCCCGGTCCACGTCGACCAGTACAACGCGACGCGAACCCGGCAACAACCAGTTCACGGCGGACTACCCCGGCTACGTGCGTGACCGGCTCGCCGAGACGCTCGGCGGCACGTCGGTGATCGCCGTGGGCACGCTCGGTCGCCAGGAGGGGATCGGCGCCACGCCGGACTACTCCGAGGTCAGCGAGCAGGGCCGCTTCGTCACCAACGCGCTGATGCGCGGCCTCGCGAACGCGCATCGCATCACCAACACGACGCTCGAGGCCGCCTCGCAGTCGTTCTCGACACCCGCCGAGAACACCGGGCTGCTCGCCGCGATGTCGTGCAACCACGCCGGTGGTCCGCTCGGCTGCCCGGGCCCGCTCACGGAGCCGGCTCGAACAACCACGGCACGGCACCTGGGACTGGCGCGCCGTCGGCGGGATCTTCACGATCAACCGCTCGCTGGCGGCTCCGTACTTCACGCCGCTCCCCAGCGATCGGCACGTCGGCGACGGTCGCCCGCATTGGCGATCAGGTGTACGCCACCGCGCCGGGTGAGGCCTTCCCCGAGGTCACCCATGCGATCGAGCGTTCGTTCGCCGCGTCCGATGGCGTCCGCGACGTTCACATCGTCGATCACGGGGGCGATCAGCTCGGCTACTACTGGGACGCGCGGTCGGGGATCTACCCGCCCGCCCAGCTCGCGCAGAGCGACTTCGCCAAGTACAACGTGGGCTCGCACCTCGCCCAGGACAACGTCGACGCGCGTCCGCGCCGCCGGCGCAGGCGCTCGGCCTCGATCCGACCGCGCAGAACGCCGTACGCCGAGATCGACAACCCCAACGCGTTCTCCGAGCCGACGATCCAGTTCTACCCGAACCGGGTCGAGACCGACGATCCCGCGGTGAGCTTCTACGGGACTGCCAAGAAGGCACAGGCTGCCGGCTCCGCGTCGACCTCGATCGGGTCGACGGCAGGCACGCAGGGCGATGGCCTCGTCACGCTGGGACTTCGGCGACGGCACGGTCGAGACGCACGGCAACCAGAGCCGCTTCACGCACACGTTCCCGCGCCCCGGTGCCTACCGCGTGCAGGCGAGCGTCACCGACAACCTCGGCAAGACGTACCGCTGGACGCAGACCGTCCGGATCGACACGCCGCTGTCCGCGGCCGTCGACCAGGACACGCGAGGACGGCAATGTTGTCCTTACCGCCCGCGCCGTCGGCGGGCAGCGCTTCGACGTCGTTGCCGCCCACTGGACGTTCCCGGGCGGCACGACGGCCGAGGGCACGACGGTGATCGCGCCCGCCGGGGCCGAGCAGGCCACGGTGGCGATCACGGACGGCGCCGGTAACACGGCGACCGTCACGGTCCCCCTCGTGTAGCCCGCGACCCGCGTCCGGCCAGTGGCGCCACCCCCAGCCTTTGGCCGGACGCGCAGCGGTATCCCCCGCGTAACACCACCGAGGTGGCAGAGTTGACACTCCATGCTCCGTCGACTCTGCCTCGCCATCGCCACCATCACTGTCATCGCCGTCGCGGCCGGCCCCGCCACGGCCGCGCGCCACTTCACCAGCTGCGGCTCGAAGCCCGCCCACCTGCGCTTCAACATCCAGGCCCACGGCGTCACCTGCACGACCGCCCGCGGGGTCGGCAAGCTCGTCAACCAGCACGTCAAGGTCATCCGCTCGCACACCTACGAGTACAGGGCCGGCGCGTGGACCTGCCGCTACACCGTCTTCAGCTCGACCCAGGCCGGCGACGGCGAGGGCGAGATCTTCGACTGCCGCCAGCCGAAGAAGGAGGTGCGCTGGTCCAACGCGCGCGGGATCCAGCCGCGGACGATCAGCCCTTAGGCGCCTTCAGTGCCGCGGTGGAGCGTCGTCGGCGCACTCCTCGCGGCTTCCTCAGCCCGGCGAAGGTTCGCCTCGGCCCCTTTCAATGCGCGTTCGAGTTCGCGCCGACGAGTCTCGCTCGTCGGGCGCGGGCCATACATCTTCGCCTTGTACAGGTCGTAGCGCTCCCGCGCGTAGCGCACCTCGGCCTGCAGATCCTCGAGGCGTGGCGACTCGGCCATGACAGTGGCTGGCCCCGCGGGTCTCGATCATGTCCCCAAGTCCCGCGCCTCGGCGCAGTTGCGCTTCGGTGCCTTTCGGGCTCGGGGCTGAAGTACTGCCCGCAGGGTCAGCTCGCCACCGACGTTACTCCCTTTCTAGACGCGATACAGAAAGGTGTACTCGGCCGACAAGCCGGTCTGAACCCAGTCGGCGAGGCAATACCGCAACGTGCCTCCGTCATCGGCGGGGAGGTCGATGGTCTTCGGCGGGCGCCCCTCGACCACCTCGGCCTGGGCGGTCGTGCCTTCGAGCGGCCCATCGACGAGCGTCGCGGTGATCGACGGGCTCAGGACAGCGCTCCCGGGGGGAGCACGTAGCGCAGCGGCATCCGCGGATCGGCGCCGCCGGTGCGCGCGCTGTGCAGTCCGCCCCCGGAGCCGCGGGGTACGAGGTCCTCGGGCTGACCGGCATGGGCTTCGATCCAGGTCAGGACGGCCTCGGAGTCGGCGCCCGAGGCGAGGATGGCGGCGCGCTCGATGACGGCACCGCCGGATGCGTGCGGTCGCGACAAGCGCTGGATGAGCATCCGGATGTCGTCGTCGTCCACGGTCCCAGGCTAGCCGGTCCTGCGCCTGCCATTGTGGTGGGTGGATGACGGACGACACGACCACCCCGGGAGCGCTCCGGCTCAAGGTGGGCTGCGAGTTCGGCCTCGAGACCGGCAGGGCCGTCGAGGCCATCATGCAGATCGCGCCTCTGCCCGAGCACGATGTGCAGTTGGATGGCGAGGTCTGGCACACCACTGCGAGCCACCATGGGTACGTGGACGACCACGGGAACCGCTGCGAGCGCGTCACGTTGCCGGCCGGGAGCTCGCGCGTGGTCTACGAGGCCGACCTTACGCTGACGGATGCGGCCGACGCGATCGACACCGATGCTCCGGAGACCCCGGTCGAGGATCTGCCAGACGAGGTCCTCGCCTACGTGCTGCCGAGCCGCTTCTGCCTGCCGGACGAACTGGGCAACGAGGCGTGGGAGCGCTTCGGCGGTCTCGCACCGGGCTGGACCCGCGTCCAGGCGGTGGTCGACTTCGTCCACAACCACCTCGAGTTCCTGCCCGGCTCCTCCAACCCGTGGACGACGGCAGCCGACGCGTTCCGCGCCCGCCAGGGCGTCTGCCGCGACTACGCGCACCTCGCCATCACCTTCTGCCGGGCGCTGAACATCCCCGCGCGTTACGTGTTCGGCTACCTCCCGACGATCGCCGCCGCACCCCCGCCCGAGGGGATGGACTTCGCAGCGTGGTTCGAGGTCTACCTCGACGGAAGCTGGCGCACGTTCGACGCTCGCAACAACACACCGCGCATCGGCCGCGTTGCCGTCGGGCGCGGCCGTGACGCCATCGACGTCGCGCTGATCACCTCGTTCGGGGCCGTGACCCTGACCGAGTTCACGGTTGTGGCGCAGGCGGCGTAGCGCCGAAGATCTCCCCCAGCGTGTCGAGCATCTTCTGCTCGCGCTCGCTGACCCGCTCGGCCCCGATCCCGAAGAAGCCGCCCTCCTTCGCCGCCAGCGCGGCCTTCTGGGCTGCGGTCTTGATCCATGCTCGGTAGTCCGCGGCATCCTGCGGCGCCGCCTTCTCGACCAACAGCGCGTTGACGGCGCGCAGCTCGTCGAGGATGTCCTGGACCGCGTTGTGGCGATCCGGCTTGAAGCCGGACAGCGGGTTCTCGCGCCGCTGCGCCTTCTCGGCCACATCGTGGGCGACGGCCTGGACGAACTCCCCGGCCGCGGCGTCGTTGGCGGCGTCGACCAGCGTCCTGAGCGCCGCGCTGGACTCCTTGATTGCCTCGATCGGACCGCCGGGGTCCGCGAACGAGATCGCCATGCCGGCGATGAGCGGAGCGCGGCCGAGCCGCTCCCACTCCTCTGCTGTGAAGTCGGTCTTGGAGGTCATGGGGGCGACGCTACCGATCCGACAGCTCCTGGTCCTCGCGCAGCCACTGAACGCCCGCCTCGGTCAGCGCCCAGCGTCCCGTCGCCGACCTGCCGCACGAGCCCGTCGGCTTCCAGCGATGCGAGGTTCAGCGGCGTCCGCATGTCGGCGCGGCCGCGGCCGATCGCCTCATCCAGCACGGCGACGGGCACGCCGACGTCCGCCTCCGCGTGTGCGGCATCGGCGAGCGCGGTCATCAGATGGACGAGATCCCGGCGGCTCAATGTCTCGCAAGGCGTTCGCGCGACGCCTTCTCGAGCTGGTCGGCGAACGGTGCGTCGACCTGCATCAGGAAGTTGACGAGCTCCCAGTCGAGGACGAGCAGCCGCGTGGGCTTGGTGGCCGTCACGGTCGCCGAACGAGTACGGCCGAAGCCGGCGCCCCAGTCGATCGCGGCGAGCTCGCCGAAGAAGTCTCCCGGGCCGCACGTCGTCAGCGTCTCGCCGTCCGCGTGACTCCACCTCACCGTCGAGGACGACGTAGAGATCACGGTTGACCTGCCACTGCTCGACGATCGCCTCGCCCGCCCCGGCGCGGTGCTCATGCGCCGTGAGCGGACCCGCCGGGCCTGCTCGTCGTCGAGCGAGCCGAACAGCGCCAGCGAGCCGAGCTCCTCGCGCTCGATCGACGTCGGCGCCGCAACCAGCCCTGCGCGATCGGCGGATAGCTCGGGGAAATCGCGGCCGGCCCGGCGAGCGACGTCGACAGGCAGCGTCGTCGCCAGATCGAGCGCGCGGTCGACCTCGGTCGCGGACGTCGAGTGGTTGAGGATGCACAGCCGCAGGACCAGCCGGCCGCGACGCGCGCCGTCGACACGAAGACGTCGCCCTGTCGCTGGATCTCCTCGGCCAGTGCCGCGTTGATCCGCTCCAGGACCGCCTCATCGTCGACGCCCCGTGGATGGCGGCGGAACGTGATGACACCGAGCGACGCAGGCGTCATCAGCTCCAGCTCGGACGCGGCCGTGATGTGCTGCTCCGCGTGGTGGGTCAGGTCCAGGCACGCGTCGATCGCAGCCCGGAACGCAGCGACGCCGAAGTAGCGGATCGAGATCCACAGCTTGATCGCGCGGCAGGTTCGCGTGAGCTGCAGGCCGCGGTCGGAGAAGTTCACCTCCTGCTGGGCGGGGTCGACATCGGAGAGGTAGTCCGGCGAGATCTCGAACCCGCGGCGCAGCAGGCCGCCGTCGCGGACGAGCAGCGATCCGAGCTCGACCGGCTGGTACAGCCACTTGTGCGGGTCGAGCGTGATCGAGTCGGCGAGCTCCATGCCGGCGAGCGCCTCGCGGCCGCGCTCGGAGAGGCATGCGAAGGCGCCATACGCGCCGTCGACGTGGAGCCAGACGCCGTGCTCGCGGCAGATCTCGCGAGATGGCGCCGAACGGGTCGATGGCGCCGGTCGCGGTCGTCCCCGCGTTCGCCACCACGACCAGCGGGGTGTGCCGCCGGCACGGTCCGCGACGATCGCGCTGCGCAGCGCGTCCGGCCGCATCCGGGCCTCCTCGTCGGTCGGGATGATGCGCACCTGGTCGGGCCGGAACCCGAGCGCCCGCGCCGCCCGCGCCAGCGACGAGTGCGTCTGGTCGGACATGTAGACGATCGCCTGCTCGTCCATCGGGCCGATCCGCGCCTCACGCGCGCACGCGAGCGCCGTGAGGTTCGCCGCCGACCCGCCCGAGACCAGCACGCCCGCGGCGCTCTCGGGCCGGTCGGCATCAACCTCACGGCGCTCGCGTGCGCGCGTGAGGCGCTGATCGGCCCAATCACGAGCAGGCGACATTCTACATGTCGACCAGACGCACTGCGTCGCTGGCGCGGGCGGCGCGGGCGCGGGGACCCAGCCGACCGTGCGCGTCGTCCCGGACCAAAGCGAGAGAAGCTGGCTGCGCCCGGAGGCGCTGCGCAGCGCGGAGATGGTCCGCGGATCGTGCCGGCGGCGACGCCGGGTGCCGTGGTGGCGAACGCGGGGACGACCGCGACCGGGCACGACCCGTTCAGCGCCATCTGCCCTGCACAAGGCGGCGTGTGGCTCGCCGTCGACAGGCGCCGTACCGGTTTCGCATGCCTCTCCGAGCGCGGCGGCGAAGGCATCGCCGCATGGGAGCTCGCCGACTCGATCACGCTCGATCCACCACCGAGTGGTATGCCACGGTCGAGCTCGGAATCACTGCTCGTCCACGACACAGCCTGCTCGCCGCGGGTTCAAGATCTCGCCAGATACCTCTCCGATGTCGACCCCCACCAGCAGGAGGTGAGAACCTCCGACCACGGCCTGCAGCTCACGCGAACCTGCCGCGCGATCAAGCTGTGGATATTCGGATCCACCTACTTCGGCATCACTGCGTTCCGTGCTGCAATCGACGCAGTTGTAGGAACAAAGTGACCACACAGAGCACACCATCCACGGCACCATCCGAGCTGGAGCTGATCACGCCTGCCGTCGCTCGGTGTCATCGCGTTCCGCCGCCATCCACGGCGGTGGGCATCAACAACGAGGCGGTGCTGGAGCGGAGTACGAACGCGGCACTGGTGGATGGAGATCCAGCGACGGGCGACATCCTTTTGGTGTCGGCGCGCGTGCGCCGCCGGCTGGCGTGTGGGTGTGCGTGTCGACCGCTCGACATCCACGACCCAGTGCGACCGCGCACTCGAATATGGCGACGACACTTGCTGTGGGACAGTCACCGCCGGGCCGGCCGCGACCGAGCTATCCGCCGAATGCGCGCAGGCTGGTTGCGGCGCACCATCGACGCGAGGAGCTGCGGCGCTCACTGGCACTGTCGGCTCGCTCGACGACGAGCGGCCCAGGCAGGTCCACCTCACGGCGCATGGACCACGTGGGCGGGCGAGGCGATAGATCAAGCAGTGGCAGGTCAACCGTGACCTCTGCGTCGTCCTCGACGGTGGTGGAAGTGACCGGCGGACGAGCGACACTAACAACATGCAGCCGGGAGCGTCTCGGCGGGACTCGGCCCGCCCACTGACACTAGGCCATTGGTTCCAGGCGACCGTGACAGCCACCAAGACCACGCGGCTGCTCGTCCTCGACTGGAGACTTCCTGATGTGCGGTCAACACACCATTTCGACCGGCTGCGAGAAGAGCATCGCGCGAACACCCTTTGTGCGAGACATTGAGCCGCCGGATATCATCCATCTGATGACCAACCGCGCTCGCCGATGGCACACACAGAGGCGGACGTCAGCCGTGCCCCACCAGGGTGGTATTAGGCGATGGGCCACGGCCCCGCCGACCGTGCGAAGAGCCACTGAACCTGCATATCACTGGAGACCAACGGGCTGGTGCAGCAGGTGGCCAGGACACTGGGCACTGACCGAGGCGTGCATTGCATGGCTGCACAAGGACAGGAGCTGTCGGATGGGTGGCGTCACATGAGACCGACTTTAGCAGAGGAGTGGGAGCGGCTCGGCCACACTCCGCTCATCGCCGGCATGGCGAATCTGGTTCACCGGACCCGGCAGTCCATCAAGGCGAGGATATCAGAGGATCCAGCCGCGCGCTCAGGACGCTGGTGGAGCACCACCACCAAGCAAGCACCCGCGCCCACGGGGGAAAGGCCATCCGCCCCAGGATGTGGCTGAACAGCAGGCGCGCGAGAAGCCCATTATCCAGCTTCAAGCCGGAATAGCCACAACACAGATGCCAGGACGTGCTCGACGAGCTGCACACCATCGACGCAATTGTAGTAGAGAAGGCGGCACCACAGGATGCCACGGAGCTACCGAGCATCGATGAGACCAGCGGCCCGGATAGGTGGCGAAGGAGGGCAGCTTCCTGTTGGGAAGTGGGCCGAGCGGTCAGCGAGCGCGAGAGCAGAAGAAGTGCTCGAGCAGACGCACTGCGGGAGATCTTGCGCCCCACAACCGTGAACTGGGTCAGGGGTCACGGCCCCCGAACGAGGTGATCAGCACCAACATCAAATAGCATACGGCCGGCACCAACAGCAACGCGGCATGCACGGTGTGTGTTGTTGCAAGACATCAAAACATGCACCACTTCGTCGAGGAGTAGACCTCAACCACAGCTGCGAAGTCGGCATCCCCTGCGGCAGGGGGTGCGGCGGCGATCGTCGGGAGGTAGCCGAACACATAACACGGCCACGTGATAGTCTGCGCGCCCGGCAGAAGGTGATGGCGAGGTGCGCCGTAATAGCAGCAAGAACACCCTGGCGCACAGAACACGTCGGCTGCCCATCATCCACGGGTTGGAGGACCGGGCAGTCGAGGTGGTTGTGGACGGAGTGGACAGCGGGTGGCGAGAGCCAGGATCAAGACCACCAAAGCGCTCCACCGCCTCATTACCCAGTTTGGTCCAGGGCAGGCAGAGCGGCTGCGGGCAGCACGGTAGGCGAGGACCTAGTATGGCACATGCCCTCGACCGGGGTCTCCGGACATAGGTGCTGCGATCGCGTCGCCGCATCCAGTCACGGTAAGGACCCTCATAAAAACTTCAGCACGCAGACTCCCGGCCAGCAACGTCACGCGCTGGCACGGTGGTCCACCTACCATGGTGGCTCGCGGTGGTGCCAGACCTGCGCCATCGACTCCACATCGTGCTGGGCGGAGCAGGCGGTGGTGACCGCCTCGACAAACCTGCGGTCTCGAGGCCGAACTCGCAGCCCACCTTGACCGGAGCACTCCCGGGGTGTCGTGTCGTCCGTCATCCACCCACCACAAGGCAGGCGCGGGACCGGCTGGCCTGGGACCGACGACGATGCTCATGTTGTCGCGACCGCACGCGGTAGGCGGTGCCGTCATCGAGCGCGCCGCCATCCTCGCCTCGGCGCCGAGTCCGAGGGCATCCTGACCTGGATGCCGAACCAGGCCCTGCCGGTCAGCCCGAGGACCTCGTCCCCGCGGCTCCGGTGGACGGAGCTCACCAGCGCGCGCACCGGCAGCACCCGATCCACGGGAGTACCGGCTCGGTACCGTGCTCCCCGTGGACGCTGTGCCTGACCGTCGGATCACCACGACAGCTCGTCGATGGGCTCGGAGGGCACGACCAGCCAGGCCGAGGATGGTGAGATAAAGGGGCACCCCACCAAAGACCATCGACCTCCCCGATGACGGAGCACGTGCCGTATTGCCCTCACCAACTGGGTTCAGACCGGCTACTATGCACCAAGTACACCTTTCTGTATCGCGTCTCGCAAGGGAGTAACATCACGGTGGCGAGCTGACCCTGCGGGGCAGTATTCAGCCCCAGCCCAAAAGGGCACGAAAGCACGAGCTCGCCGAGGCGCGGTGGAATTGGTGAAGGAAGTGATCGAGACCCACAGGGGCCAGCCACTGTCATGGCCAGATCACCACGCCTCAAGGATGTTGCAGGCCGAGTGCGGCTTGCGCGCCGGGGACCGCTGCGGCATAGGTTGCAAGGCGAAGAAGTGTATGGCCCACCGCGCCCGACAAGAGCAACTCATCAGCGTCCCGAACACCGCGTTGAAAGGGGCCGAGGCAAACCTTCACCACGTAGAAAGAAGCCACAAGGAGTGCACCAACGACGCTCCACCGCACGTGAAAAGCAATTAAGGGCTGATCGTCCACAGGCTGGATCCCACCGCGCGTTGGACCAGCGCACCTCCTTCTTCGGCTGGCGGGACATAGAAGAGGTACCTCACCCTCGCCATCACCGCCTGATCAAGCTGAAAACAGGGTGTAGCAGCAGCGGTCCACGCACCACCTCTGTACTGGTGCAGTTGTACGAGCGGAGTAGCCTTGAGCACGTGCTGGTTGACAAGCTTGCCGACCCACAGCGGGCAGTCATAGTGACACCATGGGCCTGGATGTTGGAGTGAGCAGGCTTCGAGCCGCAGCTGGTAAATAGACGCACAGCCATGGCAGCAGCCACCACAACAGCGATGACAGTGATGGTGGCCATGGCGGAGCAGAGTCGACGGAGCATGGAGTGTGCCAACTGTCCACCTGCGGTAGTATACGCGGCAATCTACAGTACGCATCCGGCCAAAAGGCTGGTGGTGGCGCCACTGGGCCGGAGCACGGTGCACGGCTGCGCGAGATCATGACAGTGAGCCAGTGTTACCGCACATCCGTGATCGCCACGTGGCCTGCTCGGCCCCGGCGGCGCGCGATCACCGAGTGCGTGCCCATCGGCCGTCGTGCCGCCGGGACGTCCAGTGGGCGGGACGACGTCAAAGCGCTGCCCACCAACGGCGCGGGCGGTAAGGACAACATTGCCGTGTTCCCGTGTCCTGGGTCGACGGCCGGGACAGCGGCGTGTCGCGGACGTCTGCGTCCAGCGGTATCGGGCCGAGGTTGTCGGTGACGCTGGCCTGCACTGGGTAGGCACCGGGGGGCGCGGGAAACGTGTGCGTGAAGCGGCTCTGGTTGCCGTGGGTCTCGACCGTGCCGTCGGCGGAGTCGCCAGGTGACGAGGCCATCGCCTGCGAGCCTGCCGTCGACCCGATCGAGGTGGACGCGAGCGCAGCCGTTTGGCAGTCCGATAAGTTCACCGCCGGTGATAGTGGTCTCGACCCGGTTGGTGTAGACTGGATCGTCGGCTGAGAAAACGCGTTGGAGTCTCGGCATAGCGGTTTCTGTGCGGTGCCGGGATGGATCCCCGACCTTCACCGCCGCACGGACCACGTCAACCGTATCCTGGCGAGGTGCGAGCCCACGTGCTTGGCGAAATCGCTCTCGGCAGACTGGGCGCGCGGGTGAATCCCTGACCACGCATCCAGGTAGTAGCCAGACTGGGATCCACCCCGTGATCGACGATGTGAACATCACGGATAAGGACAGCGAACGAACACTCGAATAGCCATGGTGACCTCGTGGGGAAGGCCTCACCCGCGCGGTGGCGCTGCACCTGATCGCCAATCGCGACCCATCACACCGAGGTGCCGATCGCTGGGGAAGAGGGCCGTACAGGAGCCTTCCAGCGAGCGGTTGATGGTGAAGATCCGCCGACGGCACGCCAGTCCCCGGTACCTGCAGGTATTACGAAGCCGGCTCCGTGAGGTAACATTGGGCAGCCGAGCGGACCACCGACGTGGTACAGGACATCGCGGCGAGGGCACCCGGTGTTCTCGGCCGGTGTCGAGAACGACTGCGAGGCGGCCTCGAGCGTCGTGTTGGTGATGCGATGGGCGGGGCGAGACCGCCGTCAGCGCGTTGGTGACGAAGCGGCCCTTTTCGCTGAGCCTCGGGGTGGTCCGGCGTGGAGCCGATCCTTCCTGGCGGCCAAGCGCGCCTACGGCGATCACGGAGGTGCCGCCGAGCGTGTCGGCGAGCCGGTGACAGAAGTAACCGGGGTAGTCCGCCGTGAACTGGTTGTTGCCGGGTTCCGTGCGCGTCGTCCTGATCGACGTGGACCGGGACGTGCGTGTACAGGCCGAGCGTGGCACCGGTGCCGGGCTCGCGCGCCCGGATTTGGTGGTCGACAGCAAACCAGGCCATCTGATCGGTGCCCTGCACCTGGGACAGCAGACCGTGGAGTGCCGGTGCCGAGGACCACGGCTCGGCGTGGCACCGTCGGCCTCGGCGGCCAGGACAGCCTGGACCACGGCCCTCCTTGACCGGATGGTGCCAGATCATGTGGCCCCAGATACCCATGATCAGTGGTCAGCATGGTCATGGGTCACCGAAACCACAACATTGGCGGCGCTCACGTCATAGCCGCGATCGGCC
>CAWCEB010000111.1:0-3128 GCA_963794105.1 uncultured Actinomycetes bacterium
CCTGGGCGTCTCGCCCGACCCGGTCAAGGCCGTCAAGAAGTTCCACGAAGGCCAGGAGCTCAATTTCAGGCTCCTGGCCGACGCAGACCACGCCATATGTGAGGCATACGGCGTCTGGGTTGAGAAGTCGATGTACGGGCGCACCTATTGGGGCGCCCAGCGCTCGACCTTCGTCATCGATGAGGACGGCGTGGTCGCCCACGTCGTGGAGAAGGTCTCACCGAAGACCCATGACGAGGAGGTCCTCGCCAAGTTGGGACCTCGACGGCCCCCGGCGTCCTTGCCGGGGAACCGACCGAGTGTTGTGCCGTACCGGCGGCGGCCAACGTCCCTCAGCCGTGGCCGCGCTTCCCGCGCTTGCCGTGGCTTCGCTTGCTCTTGGGGGTGGTATGCATGGAAGGCTCCTTGGTGGTTGGGCTGGGGACAGTGACCAACCTACGCCCGGCCACAACGCGTGTCTGCGTCGTGTGCCACGTCCGAATGTGCAGTCGTTCACAGTCCGGCGTGGCGGCGCAGCGCTGCGCGGTCGCGCACGACGATCACGCGCCGGCGCGTGTCGATCCAGCCGAGCGTGCGCATGGCGCCGAGCGCCTTGCTGACGGCCTCGCGCGACGCCGCCGTCCAGGCGGCCATGTCCTCCTGGCTGAGCCCGGCGTCGATCGCGATGCCCTCGTCGGTCTCGGTGCCGGATTCGGCCAGCTCGTCGATCCGGCGGGCGACGCGGCCGAGCACGTCGTAGGCGGCGAACTCGACGCGCTGGCGGTCGGCCGCGCGCAGCCGGTGCGCCGCGAAGCGCATCAGCGCCATCACGACCTTCGGGCGCTCGGCGAGGATCGTGCGGAACGCGAGCATCGGGATGCTGAGCACCTCGACGATGTCGACGGCGGTCGCCGTCGTCGACCGCGGCTCGCCGTCGACCGCGGCAAGGTCCCCGATCACAGCGCCGGGCGCGAGGAAGCCCAGGATGACGTCGTGCCCGTCGGGCGTCACGACGCTCACCTTCATGCGCCCGGCGCGGATGATCAGCACGGCGCCGGGATCGTCGCCCTGGTGGAACAGCACGTCGCCGCGGCGGTAGCTGCGCACCGTGCCAGCCTGCTCGACCGCCTCGCGATCGGCGGGCTCGAGAAGGTCGAGGAACGCGGGCGTGCTCAGGACTCTTGCTCTTCGCCTTCGGTCTGCAGGCCTTCGAGCAGCGTCAGCGCCGTGATCTGCGCCGGGGTGCCCTGGACCTGCCCGCCGCCGAGGTCCTCGAGCTGCGGCGTGAACGACGCATGCACCGCGATCTCCTCGCCGCCCCCGTCCTCGAACACGAGGATGGCGCGGTTGGGTTGGGCCTGGCCGCCGAACAGCGCCTGGTGCGCCGCGGCGAGGACGTCGCCGGCGAGGCCGCGCCAGGTCTCCAGCGCCTGCGCGCGCTCGCCTTCGTCCATCGACTCGAAGTGATGCTGGTTGCGCTGCGTCAGCGCGCCGACCGCAGCCTCGATCACGGTCGGGCTCAGGAGCGCAGTGCTGTCGACGGGAGGCAGCTGAGGGGCGTCGCCGGCCAAGACGGTCATCGTGCCATGTCCGCGGCTGGGATGATCGGCGCCATGAAGTGGACCACCGCCGACATGCCCCGACCAGGACGGGCGGACGTTCGTCATCACCGGCGCCAACAGCGGCATCGGCCTGGAGGCCGCCCGCGCCCTGGGCGCAGCCGGCGCCCGTGTCGTCGTCGCCTGCCGGGACACCGCCAAGGGCGAGCACGCGGTCGGTGAGCTCGATGGTGACTTCGCCGTGCGCAGGCTCGACCTCGCCGACCTGTCGTCGGTGCGCGCGTTCGCCGCCGAGCTCGAGGGCGACGTCGACGTGCTGATCAACAACGCGGGCGTGATGGCCGTCCCGCGCTCGAAGACCGCCGACGGGTTCGAGATGCAGCTCGGCACGAACCACCTCGGGCACTTCGCGCTGACGGGCCTGCTGCTCGGCCGCGATCCGCGACCGCGTCGTCACGATCTCCTCGCAGGCGCGCACCGCATCGGGCGCATCGACTTCGGCGACCTGCAATCCGAGCGCCGCTACCAGCGCTGGATGGCCTACGGCCAGTCGAAGCTCGCCAACCTGCTGTTCATGATGGAGCTGCAGCGCCGGCTCGATGCCGCCGGCTCCGACGTGCGTCAGCGTCGCCGCGCATCCCGGCTACGCGGCGACGAACCTGCAGTCCGACACCGAGTCGATCCAGGACCAGCATCATGGGCCTGTTCAACCACGTCGATCGCGCAGTCGCCGCGATGGGCGCGCTGCCGACGCTGTACGCGGCGACCGAGGACGTGCCCGGCGCGGCCTACGTCGGGCCCGACGGCCTGCTCGAGCAGCGCGGGCACCCGCACCTCGTGGACATGTCGGGCGCGCGCGAAGAACCAGGAGGCCGCGCGGCGGCTGTGGGAGATCTCCGAGGAGCTGACGGGCGTGACGTTCGCGCTAGGCAGCGGGGAAGTCCGGGCGCCCGCGCAGTGACTCGAGGTCCTTGTCGGTCGCGGCCCACTCTCGGGTCTCCGGCCGAAGCTCGATCGCGCGGGTGAGGTGGCGGTCGCGTCGTCGTCGTGGCCGCCCGCGAGCGCTTCGAAGCAGGCGAGGTTGTAGAGCATGCTCGCGTTGTCGGGGTGCTGGTCGAGCGCCTCGCGGACGACGCAACGGCCCGCTCGGGATCGCCGGCGCGCGCGATCGCCTCGGCGCGGAACGCCGGCTCCCAGGCTGACGGCTCATACGCCTGGCCCACCGGGCCCCGACCGCGAGCACGCGTGTGCCGTCCTCGGCCGCGCGCGCCACGCGGCGCACCTTCGGATCCGCGAGGTGCACGACCGTTCCTCCGGGCGCGTCGAACTCCTCGCCGTCGAGCGTGAACGTCGCCCCCGCCCGGCCGCTCAGCACCACGTAGACCTCCTCGTGGCCCAGCGACCCCTCGTCGTGCGCCTCGACGACGAGGTCGCCCGCCTTCGCCGCGGTGTACGCGTTCATCCCGAAGGCCCGGATCCCGAGGGTGTGGCGAAGCGGATGCCACTGCAGTTCGCCGCGCAGCACCGCCAGCGATTCGATGTCGTCGATGCGGATGACGTTCACTCCTGAGGCATCGGACCATCCTGGCA
>CAWCEB010000112.1:0-27974 GCA_963794105.1 uncultured Actinomycetes bacterium
GTGGCGCCCGAGCGCGAGCAATGCCTCCACGCGCCGTTCCAGCGCGTGCTGGCGCAGCTCCTCCAGCCGGGCGATCGGGCGCTGGGCGAACGCCTCGGTCGCGAGGTCCGCCAGCGCCTCGCCGCGCCAGAGCGCGAGCGCGTCGTCGAGCGCCGCGAGGGCACCGGTCGCGTCCTCGGACTCGAGCGCTTCATCGGCGCGGGCGCACAGGCGCTCGAAGCGCCGCAGGTCGACCGCGTCGGGCTCGACGTGCACGAGGTAGCCGGGCGCGCGAGTCTCGATGGCCGACCGCTCGGCATCCGGCGGGTCCAGCGCGCGGCGCAGCTCGGAGACCTGGCGGTGCACCTGCGTGACCGCGCTCACCGGCGTGTCGCCCGCGTACAGCTCCTCGGCGATGCGATCGATCGAGACGACACGCCCGGCCTCCAGGAGCAGCAGCGCGAGCACGGCCCGCTGGGTGCGCCCGCCGAGGGGGACCTCCGCGCCGTCGCGGCGCGCCTCGAGCGGCCCGAGGATGCCGAACTCGACCAAGACGTCGGCACGTTAGCCGTTCGGTAGCCGATGGATAGGCGGATCGCTCATGGTGGGCCCGTCAACCGTCAGGAGGAACGGACATGCGCTCTTCACACCTCGTTGCCCTTGCGGCGGCCTGTGCCGCCGTGATCCTGCCCGCGCAGGCTGGGGCCGCGCCCGCCGGGACGGTCGCGTTCCACCAGAAGGACTTCCAGGACATCGTCTCAGAGACCCACCTCGCTCCGCGCGGACGGCACCACGGGCGCCGTCGCGCTGGACGAGCCCGGCCTCGCCGCCCACCGTCGGCCTGCTGGAACGACAACTGCGGCGCCGAGTTCCCCGACTGGGCGCCGGACGGCTCGCGGGTCTATTTCGACTCCAGCTGGTCCCCGTTCATCCACATCTGGTCGGTGGCGCCTGATGGATCTGACCCGGTCATGGCCGCCGGCCAGGGAGTTCGATGGCCTACCGGGCGTCTCGGCGGACGGCACGCTGATCGCGTGGGACGGCGGCAACGAGGACAACAGCCAACAGGGGATCTACCTGCGTACCCTCGGGTCCCTGACCGCGACGGAGCTGACGACCGGCCCGTCCGACGGGTACGACAGCAGCCCGGACATCGCGCCCGAAACTCGCGGGTTGTCTTCACGCGTTCCATAACTCCGGGACGCGGGTCGAAATCTGGAGCGTCAATACCGACGGGACCGGGCTGCGCAGGCTGCTGAGCGGCGGCCGCCGCTGGGGCGATCCGCACTACTCGCCGGACGGGTCGAAGATCCTCGTGCAGGCCGATGACGAGCTCGCAACCAGGGCAGGAACTCCAACGAGTTCACGATCCGTCCCGACGGCAGGGGGCTCCGACCGCTGACCAACGCGGCGCGCGGCGAGTTCTTCTTCAGCGGCGACTGGTCGCCGGACGGACAGCACATCGCCGACGTCTCCGCGGCGCATCTCGCCGACCACCTCCAGATCCGGTCGATGGACGCATATGGTAATGACGAGGGGCTGATCGCCGACTGCGACCCGCAGCTGTTCTGCGACGTGCCGAGCTGGGGCGACTACGACGGCGCGCTGCCGGAGCGGAGGGCTCGGACACGCTCGGCGCACGCCGCCCACGCCCGTCTCTCGCACCGCGCCAAGGTCAAGCGGCTGCGCCGAGCTGTGATCAGCGGCTAACGCGCTTGACCCGATAGGACGGCGCGGGGTAGCGTCGGCCCGTGGCGTTCCGTGTCGTGTGCATCTCTGCGGTCGACGGCGCGCGTGGCGAAGAGGTCGCGCCCGCCGTCGCCAGGCGCTGGGCTTCCGGATCGTCGACAAGGAGATCGTGCGCAAGGCGGCGAACGAGGCGAACGTCGACATCTCCCATGTCGCCGAGGTCGAGAAGCGCCGGTCGATGGCCGTCCGGCTGCTCGACAGCCTCGGCACGAACACGTCGCTGGCGACGTTCGCGATGGCCGGCTACGTGCCGGGCGCGGAGACGCCCGTCGAGTCCGACCTGCGCGGGCTGATCCGCACCACGATCGAAGAGCTGGCCCAGCGTGGCGAGGCGGTCATCGTCGCGCACGCCGCATCGATGGCACTCGGCGATCGCAGCGACGTCCTGAAGGTGATGCTCACCGCGTCGCGCGAGGCGCGCGCCAGGCACGTCCTCGCCGAGCAGCGCGATCTCGACGAGAAGGCTGCGGCCAAGCAGGTCGACAAGGGCGACGCCAACCGCGCCGACTACCTCAAGCGGTTCTATGGGATAACGCATGAATCGCCCGCCGACTACGACCTCGTGCTGAACACGGATCGCCTCGGGCCCGACGGCGCCGTGCGGCTCATCGTTCAGGCGGTCGGCGTGCCGCAGCCTGCTGCCTGACGCTCGCGGTCGCGCTCGCCGGGTGCGGTGCGACGAAGCACAAAGCTGCGCCCGCGGCCGACCCGCTCGCGCAGGCGCTGGCCTACATCCCGATCGAGACGCAGTACGTCGCCGTGCTGGCGACCGATCCGCAGCACGGCCAGGGCGCTGCCGCACGGAACATGCTCGAGCGGTTCATCGGTGCCGGCGTGGTCGTGGCCCAGGCGGATGACCGGATCAAACAGGCGCTCGGGCTCGCCCAGACCGACGAGCTCGGGCCGCTGCTGGGCAACGACCTGGTCGTGGCCAGGTCGAAGAGCGGGCCGCTCGCCGTGTGGGTCGTCAAGGACGAGCCCGGCCTCCGGGCGATTCTCAGCTCGCAGGTGACGCGCCACCGGCTCACAGAGCAGGCCGGCGTCGGCGGGCTACGAGCGCTACGCCGGCAGTGGGTTGGCGGTCGCCCGCAAAGGGCCGCTGGTCGTCGCCGGCGACCCGGTGGCGGTCGGCCAGGCGCTGACCGACCGCGCGCGGGCCGCCGGCATGACGACGCGGCTCTTCGACGAGCGCCTGCGCGGCCTCCCGGCCGACGCGCTCGTGCGCATCGAGGGCAACGCGGCGCTCATCCCGCTCGCGCAGCGGTCCAAGGTCGCCTGGGTGCGGTCGCTGAACCGCTTCGCGCTGACGGTCCGCGCCGACGCCACAGGGCTGCACGCGCGCCTGCGCGCCGCAAGCACACCGGTGGCGCTCGACGACGTGCCGATCGCTCCCGGCGCCGCGCGCCGGCGCCGCTCGCGCGCACCAACGGCGCGACCGCGGGCATCAGGGACCTGCGCCACGCCATCCGCTTCGGCCTGCGCACGCTGAAGGAACGCGACCCGGGCACCTATCGCCGCTACGAGCTGGCGCGCCGTGGCCTGAAGCTCATCCGCCGCGGCGACATCGACCGCGACGTCATCGACCAGCTCGGCGGCACCGCCACGCTCTGGTCACCGGATCTCAAGACGTTCACGCTCACCGCGCCGGTGGCGGACCCGGGCCGCATGGCGCGCGCGCTGAACGGGCTCAAGCCGCTGATGGACCGGCTGCTCGCCGCGGCGGGGCTCGCGGGCGCCCGCTACGGCGTCGCGGGCAACACGTTCGTGGTCACGACCACGCCCGGGCCGTCGCTGGCGCAGCTCGCGGCCGGGAGGCCGCAGCCGATCGGCTCGCTCACCGGGGCGGTGACGGGCATCATCCGCGCAGCCGTGTTGCGCCAGACCCTCATCGATCGCCTGGGCCTGCCGCCGATCGCCTCGATCGCCCTGGGCGCCCTGGGCGACGCCACGTTCTCCGTCCGGACGGCGACGACCGGGGTCGAGGCCACGGCGGATGTGTCGATCCGATGAGCGTGCGGCGCCTGCTCATCATGGTCACGTTCATGCTCGCGCTCGCGGCCCCGGCCGCGGCGCTGACCTGCAACGGCTCGGCCGCGCTCTGCTCGCGCCCGTTCAACCACGTCGTGTTGCCCGCGACGCACAACTCGATGTCGGCGGCGTCGCTGGGCTTCCAGATCCCCAACCAGCCCGTCGGCATCCCCGATCAGCTGAAGGCCGGCATCCGTGGGTTCCTGATCGACACGCACTACGGGCGCCGGATGGCCGACGGCGCGGTCGCGACCGACGACGACGGCAAGGGGAGCTCGCCCACCCACCCGCGCCAGCCCTACCTGTGCCACGTCGTCTGCCAGATCGGCGCCACGCCGCTCGTGCCGGTGCTGCGCTCGATGCGCCGCTTCCTGCGCAAGCACCCCGGCAACGTGCTGGTGCTCGACGTGGAGGACTACGTCCTGCCCAGGGACTTCGTCGCGGCCATGAAGCGCAGCGGGCTGGCGACATACGCCTATCGCGGCAAGACCGGTCCGCAGTGGCCGACGCTGCGCACGATGATCAAGCGCCGCCAGCAGGTCGTCGTGCTGGCCGAGCATCGCGCGGGCGCCGCGCCGTGGCTGCACCTCGACTACTCCGGGATCGTCCAGGAGACCCCCTACTCGTGGGATCCCGCGACGCTCATCACCGACCCCGCGAACTGGCAGTCGAGCTGCGCCCCCAACCGCGGCGGCACCGTCGGCTCGCTGTTCCTGATGAACCACTGGTCGCCGCCCACGCCGCGCCCGCAGCCGGACCCGGTCGCCGACGCGCAGGTCAACGCGACCGACGTCCTGGTCGGGCGGGCACGCATGTGCCAGACGGTGCGCGGCCTGCTGCCGACGATCGTCGCCGTCGATCAGTTCCGCACGGGCGGGCTCTTTGACGCCGTCAACCAACTCAACGGGCTGAGTCCCACGCCTTGAGCGCCGGCAGCGGGTCGACGAACTGGCTGTTCTTGTCGACCCGCCAGCCGCCCAGCCAGATCTCGAAGTGCAGGTGCGGGCCTGAGGCGTCACCGCTGTGGCCGACGAGGCACACCTGCTGTCCGGGTGCGACCGGGGTTCCCGCGGCGACCGCGAACGAGCCCTTCTGGCAATGGGCGAAGAAGAAGCTGCGTCCGTCGACCGCCTGCTCGACGACGTAGTAGCCGGCGCCGTGCGCCTGGTAGTCGACGTAGAGCGATCGTCCCGGCCAGCGGCGCAACGACCGGGGTGCCCTGCGCGGCGATGACGTCCACGCCCTCGTGCAGGTGACCCTTGCGCTTCGCGCCGATGCCATCGCCGTAGAGGTGCCAGCCGGCGACCGGGAACACGCCGCCGTCAGCCGGCGGCGGGGTCTGCGGTGCGACAACCTTCCTGTGCACGCCGTGCACCACCAGCCGTCCGTGCCGCACGCCGCGCAGGCCCGTGACCCGCAGGCGAACGGTCCAGCGCCCGGGCTTCAGCGCCGGCAGCCCGATCGCGACGCGGTGGCCGGTGCGGATCACGCGCCTGAGCAGGTGGTTCGCGTGGCCGCGGCGCAGCCGCATCTCGACGCGCACGCGCCTGAATCCCCTGCGGTCGACGCGCACCACCACCCGCCGCCGGTCGACCGCGAAGCGGCGCAGGCACCGGGCGCGCGGGGATCTTGCGCACCGCCTGGCCGTAGACCACGCCGCCAGGGGCCGTGTCCGGCACAGCGGTGCCGCCGTTGGAGGCGAGGGCCGGAGCGCTCAGCCCGAGGGTGGCCATGGCAACGAGAACGGAGAGCCGCACCTGTGGGTATTCGGCCAGTTCTGGCGGACGTTGGAGCGGTTTCGGCGGCCTTGCACAGGTTCCGGTCTGACAGCCTTCAGCTGTGATCTCAGACGCAAACGAGTTGCGCGCCGTCCAGGCGCCGCTGAAGGACCGCTACCGCGACGACCCGGAGGCCGGGGTCGTCACGCTGAAGGCCCATGCGACGCTTGGGGAGGGCGTGACGTGCAAGCTCGAGACGGGACGCGCGATCGCGACCGCCGGGCTGCATCCCGCGACCGGCGGCGACGGAACCGAGCTGTGCTCGGGGGACATGCTGCTCGAGGCGCTCGCCGCCTGCGCGGGCGTGACGCTGCGCGCGGTCGCGACCGCGCTCGAGATCGCGGTCGACGGCACCGTGCATGCCGAGGGTGACCTCGACTTCCGCGGGACGCTCGGCGTCGCCGCCGACGCGCCGGTCGGATTCCGCTCGATCCGGGTGCGGTTCGACCTCGACACCGATGCCGAGCCCGAGCGGGTCGCGAAGCTGATCGAGCTCACGGAGCGCTATTGCGTCGTGTTCCAGACGCTTGCGCGTGCGCCTGAGCTCTCGGTTCAGGGTCCCGGTTAGGGGGCGCTCCCTGATGTCGGTGGAGGGCGCTCGGAGCAGTCTTGCTCCCATGACCACCACCGACATCCAGCGCCATCTGGAAGAGCTCGAATCCGAGCGCATGCTCGCCTCGCTGATCGGCCTCTCGACCGATCCCGGCTACATGGCGGACCTCAGGAACGAGATCGACGCCGCCCGCGACGCCTACGTCGGCGCCGCCGTGACCGAGATCGCCTCCCTGCGCGCCGAGCTGTCGGGTCCCCTCTTCGGCTGAAGGCCCCAGCGGCCATCGGACGCGCCTCCGTGGAGCGCCGGCCGCTGACGCCATAGCTGTGCGCAGGGCGGCATTCGCCACGGACGACGAGATCGTCGTCGGGGCCGCCCTTGCTGCCAGCCCCCTCTGCATACACCGGCCAGCCGCACCCCCCGCCGGGAGCCACCCGGTTTTCCGGGCGCGCCTGCGGATGACACCTTGAACCCATGTTCGCCACCGACCTTCGAAACCACATCCAAGAGCTCGAAGCTGAGCGCATGTATGCCGCGCTCGAAGGGCTGTCGGCGGACCCCATCTACATGACTGACCTCGCTGACGAGATCGCCGCCACTCGCAACGCCTACCTGGCGCTGCAGTGACGGAGATCGCCGTCCTGCGGGGACAACTATCCGGCCGGCAGGTCGGCTGAACAGGAGCTGACCACCACCATGGCATTGAAAGTGACAGGCATCATCGTCGGAGCGGTACTCGCGCTCACCGGCCTCATCGTGGGCGGCGGCGGAGCCGCCGTGCTGGCGACGATCGGGAGCGACGGGACCGTCAACTCGGGCGAGCAGTCGTTCTCGACGTCGGGCGCGGCACTCATCTCGTCGTCGGCCGACCTGCGGCGCCCCGGCGAGGTCTCCGACATCGTCGGCGACCCGCGCGTGCGCATGTCCGTCGACGCCACCCCCGGCGCGACGTCGGGCGTGTTCGTCGGCGTCGGCCCCGCCAAGGACGTCGAGCGCTACCTGGCGGCGGCGCCGATCGACGAGGTCACCGACTTCGACGTCGACCCGTTCAAGATGAAGCACCATCCTCGCACTGGCTCCGCGACGCCCGCGCCGCCCAGCCAGCAGGACTTCTGGGTCGCCCAGAGCACCGGCGCAGCCAGCGCGAAGCTGGACTGGAAGGCAGGCGACGGCGAGTACCGCATGGTCGTCATGAACGCCGACGGCAGCCGCGGCGTCCGGACGCAGGGCGACGTCTCGGTCACGATCCCGCACACCTCCGCGGTCTCGTGGAGCCTGATCGGCGGGGGCCTGCTGCTCCTCCTCGGCGGTGCGGCGACGATCGTGCTGGCCATGCGCCAGCGCCGCGTCGACGACGCGGTCTGACACTCGAGCAGGTGCTCTCGTCCGCTACTGCGGCGGGAGCACCTGCTCCAGCAGGTCAGGGTCCAGTCCGAGCTGACCGGTGAACGGCTGGTCCTGGGAGACCAGCATCACGACCACCACCGCGACGGCCGTGCCGAACAGCGCCATCGCGATCGCCGCCGTCCTGCGGTTGCCGCTGTGGACGAAGGCGATCCCGAACAGCATCACGACCGCCAAGCCGAGCAGGCCGAGCCACTTCACGGCGTTGATCCGCGAGTCGCTGACGATGATGCGCTGCCGGCGCGCGTCGAGCGCCTTCTGCAGCGCGGTCACGATCTCCCGCTGGGCGACGGACTGGCCGTCCGTCTGCGGTTTGACCGTCAGCGCGAGGTCGAGCGCCTGAACCAGCGGAACCGGGATCGCCGCCAGGCTGGCGTCCTGTCGCGACATCGCCGGCCACTCGATGTGAACGGCCCGCTCGATGTGGCGCCGCACGAGCACGCGCATCCGGGCCGCGTCGCCGGCCGGAAGCTGGTCGCTCAGCAGCACGACGGCGCGCAACGCACTCGCCTCCGAGCTCTCCGCGTCTCTTGCCTTGTCCGCGTCGTCCCAGACACCGGCCGCCAGGAATCCGACGATCAGCGCGAGGACGATCCCGATCGGCGGCAGCATGCCAGGCGACACCAACGTGAGCGCCGTCGCACGCTCGCCGACCGCGAGCCGCATCGTGATGCCGTAGATCGCGGCCACGAGCAGCGCGAAGGCCGCGAAGACGATGACCGCGATCCAGAAGACCGGCAGCTCGTGCAGCCACTGCATCTAGCGTTCCAGCATCCGCGCCATCACCTCGACGCAACCCGCCTTGTTGAGCGGCTCGTTGAGGTTCCCGCATTTCGGCGACTGCACGCAGGACGGACAGCCCGATTCGCACGGGCACTCGCTGACCAGGCGATGCGCGTCGGCGACGAGCGTCTCGAAGGCGCGGAAGCCCTGGCGCGTGATGCCGACCCCGCCGGGATGCCCGTCGTAGATGAAGATCGTCGGCCCGCCGGTCTGCGGATGGGCGTTGGTCGAGAGGCCCCCGATGTCCCAGCGGTCGCACATCGCCAGCAGCGGCAGTACGGCGATCTGCGAGTGCTCGGCGGCATGCAGCGAGCCCAGCAACACGTCGAGGGGGAAGTCCTCGGCCAGGACGTCGGCGCCCAGCTCGTACCAGAGCGCCTGCGTCTGGAACGTGGTCTGTGGCAGGTCGAGCGCCTGCAGGTCGATCACCTCGTGGTCGCCGAGGCGCTTGCGCTGGTAGGCCATCACCTGCTCGGTGACGCTCACCGTGCCGAACGACAGCGTCACGCCGAGGGTGTCGCGGCGGTCCAGCAGCCGCTCGATATGCGTGTCGGTCTCCTTCTTGGGCTGCGTGTACCAGTTGCCGTCGAACGGCTCGACGAGCGCGTGGCGCGCACCGACGTCCAGCTCGCGGACGGCGTAGGAGCGGCCCTGATGCAGGTAGATCGCGCCGTCGTGGACGGTCGTGAACGCGCGCGCGGCCTCGACCGTCCCGAGCATCTCGCCCGACCGCGCTTCGACGATCGCAAACGAGTCCGGCGAGGCCGAGCGCAGCGACACGCGGCTGGCCGGGTAGTCCTCGGGCTTGCGCAGCACAACTTCCCGCGGCGCTCGACGAGCTCGCCCAGCGCCACGAGCTGCTCGGCATATAGCCGCCAGCGCGGCCCGAGGAAGTCGGCGTCGGCGTCGTCGAGCGGGCCCTCGTGCGCCGCGCAGAGCAGGTGGGGCAAGGTGGATCTGCTCGGACTCGTGCTCGAGGATCGCGGCCTCGAGCGGCACGATCCAGGAAGTCGTCGGGGTGGCGGCAGAAGAACTGGTCCAGCGCGTCCTCGCCCGCGACGTAGACGGCCAGCCCGCGGCCACGGCGCCCGGCGCGGCCCCACATCTGGCGCAGCGAGGCGACCGTCCGGGGAACGTGACGACGACCGCGGCGTCGAGCGAGCCGATGTCGATCCCGAGCTCGAGCGCGTCGGTCGTGACGACCGCGCGCAGGTCGCCGTTCGTCAGCCGGTGCTCGAGCTCGCGGCGCTGCTGGGGCGTGTAGCCGGCGCGGTAGGGCGGCGACCGTGCCGTCGAGCTCCGGCGCCTCGTCGGCGAGGCGATCGGAGACGAGCTTTGCAACAAGCTCGACCGCCTTGCGCGACTTGATGAAGCAGATGCAGCGCGCGCCGCCCGTGACGAGGTCGAAGAGCACGTCGGCGGCCTCGCCCAGCGCGCTGCGGCGCTGCTGCAGCGCCTCGTCGATCACCGGCGGGTTCCACATCGCGATGTGCCGGCGGGCATGGGGAGAGCCGTCGTGGTCGACCAGGGCGATGTCCTCGAGGCCGGTCAGCCGCTCCGCGAGCTCGACCGGGTTGGCGATCGTGGCGGACGCGAACAGGATCCGCGGCGACGTGCCGTACGCCGCTGCGATCCGGCGCAGTCTGCGCAGCACGTTGGCCACGTGCGAGCCGAACACGCCGCGGTAGACGTGCGCCTCGTCCACCACGACGACCGCGAGGTTCGCGAAGAAGTCCGCCCACATCGGGTGGTTGGGCAGGATCCCGACGTGGAGCATGTCGGGGTTGGTCAGGACGAGGTTCGCCTTGCGGCGGATCGCGGTGCGCTCCTCGCGCGGGGTGTCGCCGTCGTAGATCGCCGGCCGGACGGCCTTGCCGAGCCCGAGCGCATGGATCGCGCGCGCCTGGTCCTGGGCCAGCGCCTTCGTGGGGTACAGGTACAGCGCGCGCGCCTTGGCGTCGCTGCACAACACGTCGAGCGCCGGCAGGTTGAAGCACAGTGACTTGCCCGACGCGGTGCCGGTCGTGACGATCGTCGGGCCCGCCCAGGCGGCCTCGAGCGCCTCGGCCTGGTGGGTGTAGAGCTGCTCGATCCCGGCGCGCCGCAGGCCGGCGAGCAGCGACGGGTGCAGGTCGTCGGGCAGCGGCGCCAGCTCGGGCGGACGGGCGCCCTCGAATGCCTGGCGCACGAGCCTCCCGTCCTCGCGACCGGCCTCGATCAGTGGCGTCCAGGGCTCGGTCTGGGGCGTCGCGGCCATCCGGTTCCATGCTAGACACGTGCCGTGCGCGTCCTCTACGCCGACCTCGACGGAACCCTGCTCGGACCGGGAGGTTCGTTGTTCCTCGACGCGGACAAGCGCCCGACGAACCTCGGCGCGCGCGCGATCGAGGCCTGCCTGCGGGCAGACGTCGAGCTCGTGCTGATGAGCGGCCGCGGCCGCGGCTCGCTGGCGGAGGACGCGCGGCTGTTCGGCCAGACGTCGTACATCTACGAGGCGGGCGCCTGCGTGGTGCTCGACGGCGAGGAGCACTGGCTCACGGGCGACCTGCAGCCGGGCGGGGTCTCGATCCACGACCAGATCACGGCGACCGGCGCGCCCGCGCTGCTGCTCGAGCACTACGCCGGGCGGCTGGAGTACCACGACCCGTGGCACGCCGATCGCGAGGTCTCGCACCTCTTCCGCGGCCTCGTCGACGCGTTCGAGGCGACGGCGCTGCTCACCGAGCGCGGCATCACCGGCCTGCGGCTGGTCGACAACGGCGCGGTCCACCGGCGTTCGCCCGCGCTCGAGGCGCTGCCGCAGGTGCGCGCGTACCACCTGGTCCCGGAGGCGGCGTCGAAGGCCAACGGCGTGGCGTTCCACCTGCGCGCGCGGGGGCTCGAGCCGGCCGACGCGTTCGCCGTCGGCGACTCGCGCGAGGATCTCAGCTGCGCGCCGCAGGTGGGGACGTTCTGGCTCGTGGCGAATGCCGTCGAGAAGGACCCCTCGATCCGCGAGGCGGTGGCGCAGTACGACAACGTGCGCGTCGCCGAGGCCTCCCACGGTGCGGGCGTCTACGAGGCGGTCGTCACGACGCTGGCCGAGCGGCGCTCGCCATCGCCGTAGCTCGGGCGTAATGTTGCCCGAACGCATCCGCAGCGAGGTGAGCGATGGACGACGACACGGGCGGCACCGACCAGCCCCGGTCCGGCGGCAAGACCGAGCAGGAGATCTTCGACGAGCAGATCGCACGCGCGTCCGGGAAGGCCGTCGTCATGGTCGGCGGCCTGGGGATTCTCGTGTCGGTGGTGTTGTCCACCATCGCGCTGGTGATCAGCGCGAGCCACCACGACAAGACGGTCACCGTCCAAGCCGCGGCGCCGGCCACGCAGACCGCCACGCAGACCGCCACCACCCCGCGCCCGCTCACGGGCGACGCGCTCGGCGCCCAGCTCTTCATCTCGGGCAAGCCCGACGTCGGCGCCATCGGCTGCGGCTCGTGCCACACGATGAAGGCCGCGGGCGCCAGCGGCACGATCGGGCCCAACCTCGACAAGGAACTGACGGCCGATCCAGCCTCGGCCACGCGCGAGTCGATCGTCGACCCCAACAAGGAGATCATCCCCGGATACAGCGCGAACGTGATGCCGACGAACTACGGAACGGCGTTCACGAAGGCGGAGCTCGACGCGCTCGTCGCCTACGTGTACCGCAGCACGAACACCAAGGCCAAGCGAGCCGCGGCCAACACACCCACGACCCCTTAGCTGCAACGCGCCGACCCGCTTGACCCCCGGAGTAACGTTGATTGCTCGGAGGGCATTGGTCGTGACGTCGGCCACAGAGGCGGGCAGCGCGACCTGACTTCTCGAGGTCCACTCACCTCGGAGGTCGACCATGTCCGTAGCGCTCGCTCCCCCAGACTCGCCATTCACGTGCTCGCGGGCGCACGGAGGTCTGGGCGCCTACGAGGTGTACGTCGCCGGCGAGCTCGACATCACCACGACGCCGCAGCTGGAGCGCGCACTGAAGGTGTCCCAATCGCGTGCGCGGGTGGTCGAGCTCGACCTGCGCGACCTCGATTTCATGGACTGCTCTGCCATCCAGGTCATCGTCGAGGCCATCGCCCGCGCCCGGAAGGCCGACCAACGACTGGTTCTGCTGCACGGCCCGGGGGAGGTCAACCGCATCCTGACCCTGACCGGGATCGCGGATGACGCGGATGATCACCGAGCTTGCTCCGGGGGGAGCGCCGCGTATGAGCGTCACCGAGATGGTCCCCCATCGAGCACGAGGGGTACGAGCGGGTGGTGCGGACCTCGTGTTCGGCCCCCTCCGGTCGCGCTGGTCGCGGCCGGATGGCTGGCCTGGGGCGGAGCGCTGCACTGGCAGGACCTGCTCGTGCTGGCGATCACCTACACGCTCAGGGGCTCGGGATCACTGTCGGCTTCCACCGGCTGTTCACCCACCGCAGCTTCAAGACCACACGCAGCGTCCGAGCCCTGTTGGCAGTGCTCGGCTCGATGGCGGTGGAGGGACCCGTGATCGAATGGGTCTCGACCCATCGCAAGCACCACAACTTCTCCGATCTCCCCGGAGACCCACACAGCCCCCACGTCGACCACTCTCCGGGTTGGCGTGGGGGGCTCCGGGGGCTCGCCCACGCGCACGTCGGCTGGATGTTCCGCGGCAAGGACATGGCCAATCCCGCCCGCTATGCCAAGGACCTGCTCGCCGATCGCGACGTGCGCTTCATCAGCCGAACCTTCCCCCTCTGGGTCGTGGTCGGTCTGCTGCTGCCGTTCGGGCTCGGCGTTGCGCTGACCGGCACGCTCCTCGGTGGGCTCACCGGCATGCTGTGGGGTGGAGCGGTGCGGATATTCCTCCTGCACCACACGACCTTCAGCATCAACTCGCTGTGCCACTACTTCGGGCGGCGACCGTTCGCGACCGGCGATCAGTCGCGCAACCTCGCGTGGCTCGCGCCGCTCGCGTTCGGCGAGGCCTGGCACAACAACCACCATGCCTTCCCGACCTCGGCCCGCCACGGCCTGGGTCGCTGGCAGGTCGATCCGGGCGCGTGGCTCATCACCGGGCTCGAGCGCTGCCACCTGGCGTGGGACGTCGTGCGGATAAGCCCGGAGCGTCAGCACACCAAGCGCCGCCTCGCGGCGCGATGATCCTGGGGTTGGGCTTCGCGCTGGTCTCTGCGCTGGGCACCAACCTGAGCTCGTTGCTGAAGGCGCGCGGCGCGCCGCTGGCCCGGCCGATCAAGGCCCGTGAGCCGGTGCGCAGCGCGGTCGATCTGTTTCGGTCGCGCTGGTTCGCGGTGGGGTGGATCGTCGCGTTGTTCGCCTGGGTCCTGCACGTCGTCGCGCTGTCGCTCGCGCCGCTTTCGAGCGTGCAGGCGATCCTGTCGGGTGGGCTCGTGTTCCTCGCCGTGCTGGCTGAGCGCTACTTCGGATTTCATCTCGGGAGACGTCAGTGGGCCGGCGTCGGGCTGACCGCCGTCGGGCTGGCGGTGATCGGCCTGACGTCGACGTCCGAGGGTCCGCAGCGTTCGTCGTTGGCGGCGCTGATAGCGGTCGAGGGAGCGATCCTGGCGCTCGGCGTCGCGCTCGTCAGGATCTCGACGCGACGCGCCATCGAGCATCGTGGCGAGGCGCTGCTGCTCGCGACCGCCGCCGGCGTGCTGTTCGGAGTTTCCGACGTGGCGATCAAGTACCTCACGCACGCGCCGGGCCCGCTGTTGGGCTTGCTCAGCCCGTGGACGCTCACGGCGGTGATCTCGTTCGTGATCTCCTTCTACGCGTCCGCTCGCAGCCTGCAGATCGGTCTCGCCGTCGAGGTCATCGCGATCACCTCCATCGCCGCCAACCTTTCAGCGATCCTCGGTGGGATCCTCGTGTTCGGGGAGTCAGTCGGGTCGGGCGGCGTCGGAGTCACTGCGCGTGTGCTGGCGTTCGGCCTCGTCATTGCGGGCGCGGCGCTCATGCCCGCGCCGCTGCGCGCCACCGAGGATCGTTGCGCCCGAGAGCCCATCGCCGGTTAACGACGAGAGGGCCCGCGATTGCGAGCCCTCTCGTTGAACGACGAACGGCTGTGAGGCGTGTTAGGCCTGGACGAGCTCGCGCGTCTCATGGACGAGGACTTCGCCCATGGTGATCTTCGGCGGATTGGGGAGCGCCTTGTCGAGCTCCGAATCGCGCACCCAGTTGGACGCAACCTGCGTCGACTCCTCGGCGTGGGCCGCGGTGTCGAAGAAGCTGACCGAGCTCATGACGCCGCTGGCGCCCTCGATGAGGAAATAGCCGTTGAAGCCCGGCAGCTCGCTCAGCTTGGGGACGAGGCCGTCCTTGACCTTGTCGACGACCTCGCTCGTGCGCGTCTTGTCGGTCGACTCATAGCGCCGAATGATTCCGTACATGTGATGCCCAACTCTCTCCTGGAACTGGGACGACTCGGTTGAGTCATCCCATGCAACCTGCAGCGTATCAGACTTTAGTGGGAACGTATGATTACGTTTCTACGTTCGTACGTATTATCGGAGTGACGGAGCCGCCGGCGTCAGGGGTCGACGCCTGCTCTCGTCGCTCTGCGTCTACAGGCGCCCAGCCCATGCGCTCGACCAGTGGTCGGCGTATGCTCGTTCGCGAGCATCCCCGACGGGACGTGTTCCGTGAGCAGGGTTTCAGCTTCACGGCCTGGCACCTCGCTGAGAACCTCAACGCGGGGCATGTGCGCTCCTTTGATCGGCCACATAACGTAGCAACAGCCGCATAGCCTGAATCTACGTGTATACGTTCCTCTACGTTGTTCCTGTAGAATGGCTGACGATGAGCCCATTCTCCGTGACCGTCCGGCACGTTCCCGATCAGGAGCTCGGACCCCTGCTGACGCAGCTCGCCCAGGCGGGGTTCGACAACCCGCGCATCGAGGCGACGGGCGCGGATGGCACGTCCGGCGCAGCGGACGCGTTTGCACGTCGTCGCACCGCCGACCTCCCGGATGACTGGCGCGTGGTGCGGGAGCGCGAGGGAGAGTCGTATCGCTGGCCGAACGGGCACGATCACTACTCGCGGTATCGGGTGTTCATGGGCACGACGCGCGCCGAAGGCGCAGTCCAGGTCGGGCTTGGCGAGACGATCCGCGCGAAGCGGTGGGGGCGCGACCGGAAGTACGTCGTCGCGTTCCTCAGTGGTGGTGCACCGCAACAGCCGCTCGTCGAGTTTGCCGCGGCTGACGATTACGAGGAGACTCGCGAGCTCGTCGCGGTCATCCGCGGCAGCGACGGTGCGCGTCGCATGTACGGGGCCGGCGACGCCCTCCCCGCGATCTACACCGAGCGGTTTCGAACCCAGATCTACAACGAGCGGATCGAGTACCCCGGCGCGTGGAACAAGCTCGTCGTGGTCGCGCGCGAGGATGATGACCAGGCCATGCTCAACCACGCGCTCATCCAGAGCCGGCGGCGTTACCGGAGCTAGCCCATGCCCGTCTATGTCTATCGCCGGCAGGACGGCTCGATCTTCGAAATCGAGCAGCGCATCACCGAGGACAGCTTGACCAGATGCCCGACGACTGGTCTCGAGGTCACCCGAGTCCTGCAGCCGTTCAGGCCTCGATACTTGGGCACCGGGTTCTACTCGACCGACCACCGCAAGTCGCGCGTGAACGCTTGACTCCTGCTGCTCGGACCTAGCCGGTCACGCTCCCGCCCTCGTCGATCCACCGGTTCGCTTCGAGTTCGTTGCTCGATGCTCCTCCGGGAAGCACGCGCAGCGTGGTGGGTGGGTCGTCTTCGGTCGCCCAGGCGGTGCCGCAACGCCAGCACGTGTCTTCCTGACGAGCCATCGGCGCCTGGCAGGAACGGCACAGGCGTGGGAAATGTCGATCGCGCATGTGTCAGCGCTCCTTGTGTCGGGACGGCTCTTCCGTCGCTGGGACGAAACTGTCCGTGAAGTCGCCGTTCGGCGTCTGGCCGGGCGGTGCTCTGCGCGAAGTCGCTTCGCAGGAGCGGTGAAGGGGCCCTGTACGACCAATTCTACTCCGTTGCTGAGGCCTGCCCGCTCACTCCTGAGAGGACTGGCGCCGTCTCGCTCGGGCGGCTACGACGCGCGCTCTGGTACGCGTCGCTTTCGTCTCGAGGTCCTGCCGTCGCTCGGTCGATGCGGCGCTTGTCGCGCCCTCGGCCGCGTCGTGGTCGTCCAGTTGGCGCTGCGTCCGACGGGCCGCCCCGGCAAGGATGTGAATGTGCGCATCCGTCATGGTGAGGTCTCGCCAGACGTGGGGGGCGGTAGCGCTACAGCGACTGCGACCGGCACCACGTCGGAATCGTCGTAGTCGCAGTCGTCGGAGGCCAGGCGGAATCCGACGACGCGCTCGGCGTTCGGCGCTGGATGAGGTGGCCGACCGCATTCGGGACAGGCCACGAGGTATGCCGCGGCGGCACGGGTGAAGCGCAGCCGACAGCTTGGGCAACAGACTTGGGTCATTACCGACCCTTCCATTGGACGCCCGAGAGACGAGTGTAGTTGTTTACCGCTGGGGTTCTAACCGGAGCCTGAGAACCAGCTCCGCACTCGCGCCCAGACGCGCTTCCAGAACCCGGGCTGGACGCGGACGCCGACCCGCCGGCGTGCCGGGAGCGGCACGGTCGTGCGGACCAGCTCGACCCAGTCGTCGAGCGGGAGCGAGCCGTCGATCAGCCGCGCCAGCCCGCTCGTCACAGGCGCGTCGATGCCGGCATCGGTGAGTGCGCGCGCCAGCAGCGGCACCGACTCCAGCGCCTCGACAGCCTGCCCGATGCGCTCCGGGATCTCCTCGGTCGGGATGCCCTGGGCGAGCAGCTCGCCAGCGCGCCGGTTGCGTGACTGGGGCGCGAGCGCGGTCGCGACGAGATCGCCGGTGCCGGCGAGGCCGATCATCGACTCCGGCCGCCCGCCGCGCGTGGCGGCGAAGTTCCAGACCTCGGCGAAGATGTGGCCCGCCGCGGCGCCCGCCGCGTTCAGCCCCTGGGCCTCCGTCGCGCCGGCCGCAAGCGCGGCCGCGTTCTTCGCCGCCCCCGCGAGCTCGACGCCGACCGGGTCGTCGGACTGCTCGCACACGACGCCGACGCGGTGATCCGGACTGCGGGGACTGTCCCCCCAGTCCGGGTAGGGTGCGCGGCGTGGCGGAGCCGGACTGCGGGGACTGTCCCCCCAGTCCGGGTAGGGTGCGCGGCGTGGCGGAGCGCGCGCGGCCCCAGCTGCATTTGCCTGGACCGAGGGGGCGGCGTGCCGGTCGGTGATCGGCGCTGGGTCGTTCGGGGCGGCCGTCGCGGTGCTGCTCTGGCCCGTGGGGGGTTCCGGACGACGCTGCAGGCGCGCACGGCCGAGCAGGCCGAGCAGGGGGCTGGAACGCCGACCGGGAGAACCAGGTGTCCCTGCCCGGCGTCGAGTTGCCGCGCGAGCTGCGGGTCGAGTCGGTGGCGGGGCCGGGATCGACCGCGCGGGACTACGTGTTCCTCGGTGTCCCGTCGCGGGGCCTCGAGCGAGGTGATCGCGGGGTTGCCGCGCGCGGGCCTGCCGCGCGGGGCGGCAATCGTCTCGCTCGCCAAGGGCCTCGGTCCCAGCCCGATGGCATGGCACCGACCGTGATTCTCACCAGGGGCGGCTCGGCGCGGCCGTTGGCGTCGCGTGCATCGGCGGCCCCGCCCACGCGCGCCGAGATGGTGCACGAAGGGGCCGGCCTGGTGGCGGCGTCGTCGGACCCCGCGCTGGCCGAGTCGCTCGCCGGCGTCTTCATCCGCGCCGGCGGCGATTGTACTTTTTTTCCGTGTACTTGGGAAAGTTCAGTTCGTGTCCAGCGCGGGTGGAGACGCAGGCAAGCGAGTTGTCGGGCCAGCGCGGGGTCGAGACGACGCCGCCACCCCGCCACCCTTCAGTGCGCCATCTCGCGCGCGTGGGCAGGGGCCACGATGTGCACGGAGACGCGGGTCGCGCCCGGAAGCGCTCGGTGAGAATCACGGTCGGTGCCATGCCATCGGGCGGGACAAGGACGGCCGGGCGAGCGAGACGATTGCCGCCCCGCGCGGCAGGCCCGCGCGCGGCAACCCCGCGATCACCTCGTCGAGGCCCCGCGACGGGACACGAGGAACACGTAGTCCGCGCGGTCGATCCCGGCCGCCACCGACTCGACCCGCAGCTCGCGCGGCAACTCGACGCCGGGCAGGTACACCTGGTTCTCCCGGTCGGCGTTCCAGCCGCTCGGCCTGCTCGGCCGTGCGCGCCTGCGGCGTCATACAGAACCCCCCACGGGCGAGCAGCACCGCGACGGCCGTCCCCGGACGACCCAGCGCCGATGCACCGACAGGCGCCCCGCCCCCTCGGTCCAGGCAAATGCAGCTGGGGCCGCGCGCCGCTCCGCCACGCCGCGCACCCTACCCGGACTGGGGGGACAGTGCCCGCAGTCCGGCTCCGCCGCGGCGCGCGCCCTTCCATGGGGGGACAGTCCCCGCAGTCCGGATGACCGCGTCGGCGTCGTCGGCGAGAGCAGTCCGACGACCCGGTCGGCGTCGAGCTCGCGGGGGCGGCGAAGAACGCGGCCGCGCTTACAGCCAGCGCGACGGAGGCCCAGGGCGGTGGACGCGGCGGGCGCCGCGGCGGGCCACATCTTCGCCGAGGTCTGGAACTTCGCCGCCACGCGCGGCGGGCGGCCGGAGTCGATGGTGCGGGCCTCGCAGGACCGCGGGCGATCTCGTCGCGACCGCGCTCGCGCCCCAGGTCCGCAACCGGCGCGCTGGCGAGCTGCTGGCCCAGGGCATCCCGACCGAGGAGATCCGAGGACGCATCGGGCAGGCTGTCGAGGCGCTGGAGTCGGTGCCGCTGCTGGCGCGCGCACTCACCGATGCGGGCATCGACGCGCCTGTGACGAGCGGGCTGGCGCGGCTGATCGACGGCTCGCTCCCGCTCGACGACTGGGTCGAGCTGGTGCGCCGCCGACCGTGCCGCTCCCGGCACCGCCGGGCGGGTCAGCGTGCACGTCCAGCCCGGGTTCTGGAAACACATGTAGGGCGCGAGTGCGGAGCTGGTTCTCGCGGCTCAGGTTCAGAGCCGGAGCGGTAAACAACTACACTCGTCTCTCGGGCGTCCAATGGAAGGGTCGGTAATGGCCCAAGTCTGTTGCCCCAAGCTGTCGGCTGCGCTTCACCCGTGCCGCCGCGGCATACCTCGTGGCCTGTCCCGAATGCGGTGGGCCACCTCATCCAGCTCCCAGCGCCGAGCGCGTCGTCGGATTGCCACCTCTGCGGCCTCCGACGACTGCGACTGGTTCGATTCCGACGTGGTGCCGGTCGCAGTCGCTGTAGCGCTTCGCCCCCCACGTCTGGCGAGACCTCGCCCATGACGGATGCGCACATTCACATCCTTTCCGGGCGGCCCGTCGGACGCAGCGCCAACTGGACGACCACGACGCGGCCGAGGGCGCGACAAGCGCCGCAGATGGACCGAGCGACGGCGAGCGCCTCGAGACGAAAGCGAGGCGTACCAGAGCGCGCGTCGTAGCCGCCCGAGCGGGACGGCGCCAGTCCTCTCAGGAGTGAGCGGGCAGGCCTCAGCAACGGAGTAGAATTGGTCGTACGGGCCCCTTCACCGCTCCTGCGAAGCGACTTCGCGCAGAGCACCGCCCGGCCAGACGCCAACGGCGACTTCACGGACAGTTTCGTCCCAGCGACGGAAGAGCCGTCCCGACACAAGGAGCGCTGACACATGCGCGATCGACATTTCCCACGCCTGTGCCGTTCCTGCCAGGCGCCGATGGCTCGTCAGGAAGACACGTGCTGGCGTTGCGGCACCGCCTGGGCGACCGAAGACGACCCACCCACCACGCTGCGCGTGCTTCCCGGAGGAGCATCGAGCAACGAACTGGGAGGACGAACCGGTGGATCGACGAGGGCGGGAGTGGACCGGGCTAGGTCCGAGGGCAGGACGGAGTCAAGCGTTCACGCGCGACTTGCGGTGGTCGGTCGAGTGAGAACCCGGTGCCCGGGTATCGAGGCCTGAACGGCTGCAGGACTCGGGTCACCTCGAGACCGTGGTCTTCGGCACCTGATCAAGCTGTCCTCGGTGATGCGCTGCTCGAGTTCGAAGATAGAGCCGTCCTGCCGGCGATCGACGTTGACGGGCATGGGCTAGCTCCGGGTGACACCGCCAGGCTCTGGATCAGCACGTGGTTGAGCATGGCCTGGTCGTCATCCTCGCGCGCGACCACGACGAGCTTCTTCCACGCGCCGGGGTACTCGATTCGCTCGTTGTAGATCTGGGTTCGGAACCGCTCGGTGTAGATCGCAGGGGGAGGGCGTCGCCGCGCCGTACATGCGACGCGCACCGTCCTCCGCGGATGACCGCGACGAGCTCGCGAGTCTCCTCGTAATCGTCAACCGCGGCGAACTCGACGAGCGGCTGTGCGGTGCACCACCACTGAGGAACGCGACGACGTATCCGGTCGCGCCCCCACCGCTTCGCGGACCGTCTCGCCAGCCCGACCTGGACTGCGCCTTCGGCGCGCGTCGTGCCCATGAACACCCGATACCGCGAGTAGCGATGTGCCCATCCGGCCAGCGATACGACTCTCCCTCGCGCTCCCGCACCACGCGCCAGTCATCCGGGAGGTCGGCGGTGCGACGACTGCGAACGCCATCCGCTGCGCCGGACGTGCCATCCGCGCCCGTCGCCTCGATGGCGGGTTGTCGAACCCCGCCTGAGCGAGCTGGGTCAGCAGGGGGCCGAGCTCCTGGTCGGGAACGTGGCGAACAGCACGGAGAACGGGCTCATAGTCAGCCATTCTACAGAAGCGACGTAACAACGTGTACGCGTAGATTGAGGCTATGCGGCCGTTGCTACGTTATGTGGACGATCAAAGGAGCGCACATGCCCCGCGTTGAGGTTCTCAGCGGGGCGCCAGGCCGTGAAGCTGAAACTCCTGCTCACGGAACACGTGCCCGTGGGGGAGTGCTCGCGAACGAGCACTACGCCGACAGCTGGTCGAGCGCATGGGCTGGGCGCTCTGGGTAGAGACGCAGAGCGACGCGAGCCAGCGTCGACCCCTGACGCCAGCGGCTCCGTCACTCCGATAATACGTACGAACGTAGAAACGTAATCATCAGTTCCCACTAAAGTCTGATACGCTGCAGGTTGCATGGGATGACTCAACCGAGTCGTCCCAGTTCCAGGAGAGAGTTGGGCGTCACATGTACGGAATCATTCGGCGCTATGAGTCGACCGACAAGACGCGCACGAGCAAGGTGGTCGACAAGGTCAAGGACGGCCTCGTCCCCAAGCTGAGCGAGCTGCCGGGCTTCAACGGCTATTTCCTCATCGAGGGCGCCAGCGGCGTCATGAGCTCGGTCAGCTTCTTCGACACCGCGGCCCACGCCGAGGAGTCGACGCAGAGCGCGTCCAACTGGGTGCGCGATTGGGAGCCTGACAAGGCGCTCCCGATCCGCCGAAGATCGCCATGGGCGAAGTCCTCGTCCATGAGACGCGCAAGCTCGTCCAGGCCTAACACGCCTAGCAGCCGTTCGTCGTTGAACGGAGGGCTGGCGATCGCAGGCCCTGTCGGGGTTAACCGGCGATGGGCTCTCGGGCGCAACGATCCTCGGTGGCGCGCAGCGGCGCGGGCATGAGCCCCGCGCCCGCAATGACGAGGCCGAACGCAGCGCACGCGCAGTGACCCGACACCGCCCAACCGACTGACTCCCCGAACACGAGGATCCGCCCGAGGATCGCTGAAAGGTTGGCGGCGATGGAGGTGATCGCGATGACCTCGACGGCGAGACCGATCTGCAGGCTGCGAGCGGACGCGTAGAAGGAAATCACGAACGAGATCACCGCATGAGCGTCCACGGGCTGCGCAAGCCCAACAGCGGGCCCGGCGCGTGCGTGAGGTACTTGATCGCCACGTCGGAAACTCCGAACAGCACGCCGGCGGCGGTCGCGAGCAGCAGCGCCTCGCCACGATGCTCGATGGCGCGTCGCGTCGAGATCCTGACGAGCGCGACGCCAGGGGATTCGCCAGGATCGCTCCCTCGACCGCTATCAGCGCCGCCAACGACGAACGCTGCGGACCCTCGGACGTCGACGTCAGGCCGATGACCGCCAGCCCGACGGCGGTCGGCCAACGCCGGCCCACTGACGTCTCCCGAGATGAAATCCGAAGTAGCGCTCAGCCAGCACGGCGAGGAACACGAGCCCACCCGACAGGATCGCCTGCACGCTCGAAAGCGGCGCGAGCGACAGCGCGACGACGTGCAGGACCCAGGCGAACAACGCGACGATCCACCCCACCGCGAACCAGCGCGACCGAAACAGATCGACCGCGCTGCGCACCGGCTCACGGGCCCTGATCGGCCGGGCCAGCGGCGCGCCGCGCGCCTTCAGCAACGAGCTCAGGTTGGTGCCCAGCGAGAGACGAGCGCGAAGCCCAACCCCAGGATCATCGCGCCGCGAGGCGGCGCTTGGTGTGCTGGCGCTCCGGGCTGATCCGCACGACGTCCCACGCCAGGCGGCAGCGCTCGAGCCCGGTGATCAGCCAGGCGCCGGGATCGACCTGCCAGCGACCGAGGCCGTGGCGGGCCGAGGTCGGGAAGGCGTGGTGGTTGTTGTGCCAGGCCTCGCCGAACGCGAGCGGCGCGAGCCAGGCGAGGTTGCGCGACTCGTCGCCGGTCGCGAACGGTCGCCGGCCGAAGTAGTGGCACAGCGAGTTGATGCTGAACGTCGCGTGGTGCAGGAGGAAGATCCGCACCGCTCCACCCCACAGCATGCCGGTGAGCCCACCGAGGAGCGTGCCGGTCAGCGCGACGCCGAGCCCGAACGGCAGCAGCAGCCCGACCACGACCCAGAGCGGGAAGGTCGGCTGATAAAGCGCAGGTCGCGGTCGGCGAGCAGGTCCTTGGCATAGCGGCGCGGGGTTGGCCATGTCCTTGCCGCGGAACATCCAGCCGACGTGCGCATGGGCGAGCCCCCGGAGCTCCCCACGCCAACCCGGAGAGTGGTCGACGTGGGGGCTGTGTGGGTCTCCGGGGAGATCGGAGAAGTTGTGGTGCTTGCGATGGGTCGAGACCCATTCGATCACGGGTCCCTCCACCGCCATCGAGCCGAGCACTGCCAACAGGGCTCGGACGCTGCGAGTGGTCTTGAAGCTGCGGTGGGTGAACAGCCGGTGGAAGCCGACGGTGATCCCCAGCCCGCTGAGCGTGTAGGTGATCGCAAGCACGAGCAGGTCCTGCCAGTGCAGCGCTCCGCCCCACGTCAGCCATCCGGCCGCGACCAGCGCGGCCGGAGGGAGGCCGAACACGAGGATCCGCGCCACCCGCTCATACCCCTCGTGCTCGATGGGGGACCATCTCGGCGGCACTCATACGCGGCGCTCCCCCGGAGCAAGTTCGGTGATCATCTCGTCGTCCGCGATCCCGGTCAGGGTCAGGATGCGGTTGACCTCCCCCGGGCCGTGCAGCAGAACCAGTCGCTGGTCGGCCTTCCGGGCGCGGGCGATGGCCTCGACGATGACCTGGATGGCAGAGCAGTCCATGAAGTCGAGGTCCCGCAGGTCGAGCTCGACCAGCCGCGCACGCGATTGGGACACCTTCAGTGCGCGCTCCAGCTGCGGCGTCGTGGTGATGTCGAGCTCGCCGGCGACGTACACCTCGTAGGCGCCCAGACCTCCGTGCGCCCACGAGCACGTGAATGAGGAGTCTGGGGGAGCGAGCGCTACGGACATGGTGACCTCCGAGGTGTGTGGACCTCAAGAAGTCAGGTCGCGCTGCCCGCCTGTGTGGCTCGACGTCACGACGAATGCCCTCCGAGCAATCAACGTTACTCCGGGGGTCAAGCGGGTCGGCGCGTTGCAGCTAAGGGGTCGTGGGTGTGTTAGCCGCGGCTCGCTTGGCCTTGGTGTTCGTGCTGCGGTACACGTAGGCGACGAGCGCGTCGAACTCCGCCTTCGTGAACGCCGTTCCGTAGTTCGTCGGCATCACGTTCGCGCTGTATCCGGGGATGATCTCCTTGTTGGGGTCGACGATCGACTCGCGCGTGGCCGAGGCTGGATCGGCCGTCAGTTCCTTGTCGAGGTTGGGCCCGATCGTGCCGCTGGCGCCCGCGGCCTTCATCGTGTGGCACGAGCCGCAGCCGATGGCGCCGACGTCGGGCTTGCCCGAGATGAAGAGCTGGGCGCCGAGCGCGTCGCCCGTGAGCGGGCGCGGGGTGGTGGCGGTATGCGTGGCGGTCTGCGTGGCCGGCGCCGCGGCTTGGACGGTGACCGTCTTGTCGTGGTGGCTCGCGCTGATCACCAGCGCGATGGTGGACAACACCACCGACACGAGAATCCCCAGGCCGCCGACCATGACGACGGCCTTTCCGGACGCGCGTGCGATCTGCTCGTCGAAGATCTCCTGCTCGGTCTTGCCGCCGGACCGGGGCCGGTGGGTGCCGCGAGTGTCGTCGTCCATCGCTCACCTCGCTGCGGATACGTTCGGGCAACATTACGCCCGAGCTACGGCGATGGCGAGCGCCGCCGGCGAGCGTCGTGACGACCGCCTCGTAGACACCCGCGCCGTCGAAGGCCTCGGCGACCCGCACGTTGTCGTCTGCGCCACCGCCTCGCGGATCGAGGGGTCCTTCGCGACGGCATTGGCCACAAGCCAGAAGGCTCCAACCTGCCGGCGCAGCGCGAGGTCCTCGCGCGAGTCGCCGACGGCAAAGCGTCGCTCGCGCTCGTAGCCCGCGGGCCTTCCGGTGCGCGGCCACCGCGGCCCCGCCTTCGAGGGCGCCTCGCCGGCACAAGGTGGTAGCCGCGCACCTGCGGCAGTTGCGGGGGAGCGCGCTCGAACGGCGCGAGACGGCGCCGTCGTCGACCAGGCGCAAATCATCGTCTACTCTGAGGCCGGCCAAGGTCGGCTTCGGCTTCATCCTCGCAAGGCGTCGACGAGCCCTCGGAAAAGCTTGCTCGGTGCACCTCGTGGCCCACGTGCCAGGGCTCGTGGTACTCGAGCCGTCCGCGGTAGCGCTCGAGCAACATCGCGGGCGCGCCCGAGCGCTCTGGATCTGTCCGGCGATGGTCAGCTATCACCCGGCAGCAACGAGCCCGTCAGCCAGTGCTCCTCGCCGTCGAGCACCAGGCAGGAACCTGCCTCGAAGATGAACGAGCGTCTGTCCGAGCAGGCGGGCGTCCTCGTGCACCTGGGCGCGTCGTCTGCCCGACATCAACATCATCCTCGACGCCGGCCCGCAGGCACGCCTGCACCGCGCGCACGCCCACGATCGTCGGGTGCTTCTCGCCGTCCAGCAACAGCGAACCCCCCGGTCCGAGCAGGGTGCCGTCAAGTCGGGGTAGAGGCAGCGCACGGGAACGTGTCTAGCATGGAACGAGATGGCCGCGACGCCCCAGACCGAGCCCTGGACGGCGCTCCTCGACGCCGGCCGCGAGGACGGACGGCTCGTCCGCCAGGCGTTCGAGGGCGCCCGCCCGCCCGAGCGGCGCCGCTGCCCGAGGACCTGCACCCGGCGCTGCCGGCCGGGCTGCGGCGGGTCGGGATCGAGCAGCTCTACACCCACCAGGCCGAGGCGCTGGAGGCCGCCGGGCGGGCCGACGGTCGTCACGACCGGCACCGCGTCGGGCAAGTCGTTGTGCTTCAACCTGCCCACGCTCGACGTGCTGTGCACCGACGCCAAGGCGCGCGCGCTGTACCTGTACCCGACCAAGGCGCTGGCGCAGGACCAGGCGCGCGCGATCCACGCGCTCGGCCTCGGCAGGCGCGTGCGGCCGGCGATCTACGACGGCGACACGCGGCGCGAGGAGCGACCGCGATCCGCCGAGCGCGAACCTCGTCCTGACCAACCCCGACATGCTGCACATCGGGATCCTGCCCAACCACCGCGAGTGGGCCGACTTCTTCGCGAACCTCGCGGTCGTCGTCGTCGACGAGGCGCACGTCTACCGCGGCGTCTTCGGGTCGCACGTGGCCAACGTGCTGCGCCGGCTGCGGCGGATCGCCGCGGCCTACGGCACCGAAGCCGCGGATCCTGTTCGCGTCGCGCCACGATCGCCAACCCGGTCGAGCTCGCGGAGCGGCTGACCGGCCTCGAGGACATCGCCCTGGTCGACCACGACGGCTCGCCCCACGCGCGCCGGCAGATCGCGATGTGGAACCCGCCGGTGACCGACGAGGCGCTGCAGAGCGCCGCAGCGCGCTGGGCGAGGCCGCGGACATGGTCGTCGACCTCGTCACGGGCGGCGCGCGACGATCTGCTTCATCAAGTCGCGCAAGGGCGTCGAGCTGGTGGCCAAGCTCATCGCCGACGAGCTGCCGACGCTGCGCCGCGGCTCGCCGGCCGAGTCGGCGCCCTACGCGCCGGCTACACGTCCCAGCAGCGGCGCGAGCTCGAGGGCGGCTGGTCTCCGGCGAGCTGCTGGCCGTCGTGACGACCGACGCGCTGGAGCTCGGGATCGACATCGGCGCGCTGGACGCCGCCGTCGTCGTGACGTTCCCGGGCACCGTGGCCTCGCTGAGGCAGATGTGGGGCCGCGCGGGGCGCCGCGGGCGCGGGCTGGCCGTCTACGTCGCGGGCGAGGACGCGCTGGACCAGTTCTTCTGCCGCCACCCCGACGAGTTCCTGGACCGCCCCGTCGAGGCGGCGATCCTCGACCACGAGAACGAGCAGATCCACCTCGCGCACCTGCTCTGCGCCGCGCACGAGGGCCCGCTCGCGCGGCCGACGCCGAATTCCTCGGGCCGCGCTGGCGCGCGCTCGCCGAGCGCCTCGTGGCGCGCGGGCGAGCTCGTCGAGCGCCGCGGGCGGTTCGTCCCTGCGCCGGCCCGAGGACTACCCGGCCGCGCGCGTCTCGCTGCGCTCGGCCTCGCCGGACGCGTTCGCGATCGTCGACGACACATCGGGCGAGATGCTCGGCACGGTCGAGGCGGCGCGGGCGTTCTCGACCGTCCACGACGGCGCGATCTACCTGCACCTGGGGCGCACCTACGAGGTCGCGCGAGCTCGACCTCGACGGCGCGCCGGGCGCTCGTCCAGCCGTTCTACGGCAACTGGTACACGCAGCCCAAGAAGGAGACCGACACCTAGATCGAGCGGCTGCTGGACCGCCGCGAGACGCTGGGCGTGACGCTGTAGCTTCGGCATGGTCAGCGTCACCGAGAAGGTGCTCGCCTACCAGCGCAAGCGGCTGCCCGACCACGAGGTGATCGACCTGCAGGCGCTCGACCTGCCGGAGACGACGTTCACGACGCAGGCGCTCTGGTACGAGCTCGGCGACGACCTGCTGGTCGAGGAGTTCCCGCTCGAGGTCCTGCTCGGCTCGCTGCACGCCGCCGAGCACGCGCAGATCGCGGTGCTGCCGCTGCTGGCGATGTGCGACCGCTGGGACATCGGCGGGCTGTCGACCAACGCTGCACCCGCAGACCGGCCGCCCGACGATCTTCATCTACGACGGGCACCCGGGCGGAGTCGGCATCACGCGCCAGGGCTTCCGCGAGTTCGAGACGCTCGTCGCCGACGCCAGCGGCTGATCAGCGAGTGCCGGTGCGAGTCGGGCTGCCCCTCGTGCGTGCAGTCGCCGAAGTGCGGCAACCTCAACGAGCCGCTCGATAAGCCGGGCTGCGCCGAGATGCTGGCGCGGATGCTGGAACGCTAGATGCAGTGGCTGCGCGAGCCGCTGCCGGTCGTAGCGATGA
>CAWCEB010000113.1:0-26101 GCA_963794105.1 uncultured Actinomycetes bacterium
GTGCTCCGGCGTGGCAGAGCCTCGAGCTGCCGAGTTCAAGGGCGTCTCCGGCTGGGAGTTCACCGAGCTAAGGGCTTCGACCTCGCCGGCTACGAGACGCCCAGGGCGGTGACTGAGCGCGGAGACCGAGCCGGTCTTCGAAGCGCCCGAGGGCGCGGTGCGCCTCAAGCAGGTCGACCATGCCTGGTCGGGACCGAGACGGCAGGCCGCCGTCCCCGACCGACCGCTCGTGATGCCGCTGTCGCAGGCGGTCGAGGAGCACCCCGAGCTCGTCGACGAGCACCTCGGCTCCGTCGTCGGCGCCTCCGAGAACGTCTTCGCCGCGCGCAACGCCGCGGAGTGGGAGGGAGGCGCGTTCGTCTACGTCCCGCGTGGCGTGAAGGTCGACGCGCCGATCGTCCTCGACGCGATCCAGGCACAGGCCGGGACGGCGCTGAACTGGCGCGTGCTGATCGTCCTCGAGGAGGGCGCCGAGGCCGAGGTCTGGGAGCAGTACACCTCGACGGCGGCCGGCCTGTTCACGACCGTCACAGAGCTCGTCGTCGGCCAGAACGCGCACCTTCGCTTCGTCTCAGGCCAGGAGCTCGACGAGGGCTCGTGGATCTTCGGCACCCAGCGCGCACGCGTCGCCCGCGACGCCACGCTGGACTGGGTCGTGCTCGGCTTCGGCTCGGGCAACGGCAAGATCTTCCAGAACACGATCCTCGACGGCGAGGGCGCGGAGGGGAAGGTCACCGGCGCGTACGCCACGCGCGGGCGCCAGCACCTGGACTTCGACACCACGCAGGAGCACGCCGCCGCCAACTGCAACTCGGACCTCGCGTTCCGCGGCATCCTCAACGGCCGCTCGAGCGCGGTCTGGCGCGGCATGATCAAGGTCGATCACGGCGCCCAGCAGACCGACGCCTTCCAGGAGTCGCGCAACCTGCTGCTCAGCAAGAAGGCTCACGCCGACGCGATCCCGGGCCTGGAGATCCTCGCCGACGACGTGCGCTGCACGCACGCCGCCGCGATCGCCCAGATCGACCCCGACCAGCTCTTCTACCTGCGTGCGCGCGGGCTGGACCAGGACGTCGCCTCGCGGCTGGTGGTCGAGGGCTTCCTCGCCGAGCTCGTCGAGCGCTTCGAGGAGGGCCCGATGCGCGACGCGCTCGCCACGGCGCTCGAGCGCCGGCTGGCCGACGTCCTGGCGTAGGCGGGCGCCTCAGCTGCTCGCGCCGCCGAGCCAGTGGGAGATCTCGAGCGCCAGCCCGACCTCCAGCCCACGGCCCTCGAGCGGCGCAGGCAGCAGCCGCTCCGCGCGCGCCAGCCGGTTGAGCACGGTGTTGCGGTGGGCGTACAGCGCCCGCGCCGCGCGTGAAGCGCTGAACTGCTCGCGGATGTAGACGCGCAGCGTGTGGCGCAGCTCGGGCTCTGCGCTCGCGAGATCCCCGAGCGTCCGTGCGACGAACTGCGCCGCGCGCTCCTCGTCGTCGGCCGCGAGCGCGACGAGCTGGACGTCGTCGAACGTCGCGACCCGCGGCTCGCCGGGCGTGCGCAGCATCAGCCGCTGCGCGGACACGGCGTCGTGATGGCTGCGCCGGAAGCCCTCGAGGCCCGTCGCCGGGGGCCCGAGCGCCGCGCGCACCGCGGGGACCGCCTCGATCGCGGCCTGCGCTGCGTCGAGGTCGGCCGCGGCGGTCGACGCGAACCACGCCCACAGTGACGTGGCGCTCGCCACGACCGTGAGCGGGCGCGCCGCGCCCAGCGAGCGCGCGAGCGCCTCGGCGGCGCGCGCGAGCTCGCTCTGGTCGGCTGCGCCCGGGTCGCTCCACAGGACGGCGGAGACGTGCACGCGGTCGAGCTCGTACCCGAGGCGCAGGCTCGCGCGCTCAGCCGTGATCGGCGCGCCCTCCAGCAGCAGGCTGACGACCTCGAAGCGCTCGGCGTGCGTGCCGCGCGTGAGCTCCTCGCGCTCACGCTGCATCTGCTCCTCGGTCGCGGCGAGCATGTCGTCGACGAACGTGAAGATCGAGCGCGCGGCTGCGTCGAGCGCCTCTTGGAGCGCGTCGCGATCGGATGACAGCGCGAACGCGACCTGCATGCAGTAGCGCCAGGCGATGTTCTGGCCGACGCGGTAGGTCGTGAGCATCGACCGGTCCAGCCCGCGACGCACGAGGTCGCGGGCGATCGCGAGCACCTCGGGGCTGAGATTGACGGGCACCCGCCCCCCGGGATCACGCATGGTGCAGGTGGCCCAGTGGACGATGTTGGCGCGATTGCTCGCCGCGACCTCGGCGGCGACCGTCGGCTCGCCGGCGAGAGCGGCGGGGGTGGACGCGAGCACCTCGGCGTCGAGTTGCTCGAAGAGCTCGGTCGGCTGCGCGAGGAACAGCGTGGCCGCCTCGCGCATGATCTCCGCAGCGCGGGGAGACAGCGGCGGCCAGGGCTCCGTCACGTCGCAGACGGTATCGCGCGATGGGCATTTTGCCTAGATCTAGCTGTGATTCTGAGCTTTTTGCCCTTGTTGATCGAGCGGCCGGTCCCGATCATGCGGACCATGTCCACGACCGCCGCCCTCGACCATGTCGACGTCCTGATCGTCGGAGCCGGCATCTCCGGCATCGGCGCCGCGTATCACCTGTCGACCAAGCTGCCGCACAAGAGCTACGCGATCCTCGAGGGCCGCGACGCGATCGGCGGGACGTGGGACCTGTTCCGCTACCCCGGCATCCGCTCGGACTCCGACCTGCATACGTTCGGCTACGCGTTCAAGCCATGGACCGCCGACAAGGCGATCGCCGACGCCGGGTCGATCCTCGACTACATCCGCGAGACCGCCGACGAGAACGCGATCACGCGCCACATCCGCTTCAACCACAAGGTGCTCGGCGCGTCGTGGTCCTCGAGCGAGGCGCGCTGGACCGTCCTGGCACAGCACGGTGACAATGCCGAGGCCGTCGAGCTGACCTGCGACGTGCTGTTCTGCGCGTCGGGTTACTACGACTACGACGCCGGCTTCACGCCCACGTTCACCGGCGCCGAGGACTTCAGCGGCCGGATCGTCCATCCCCAGCACTGGCCCGAGGATCTCGACTACGCCGGCAAGCGCGTGGTCGTCATCGGCAGCGGGGCGACCGCCGTGACGCTCGTGCCGGCGATGGCCGGCAAGGCCGCTCACGTGACGATGCTGCAGCGCTCGCCGAGCTACGTGCTCGCCGTGCCCGCCAAGGACCCGATCGCCAACGGCCTGCGCAGGCTCCTTCCCGACACGCTCGCCTACCGGGTGACGCGGCGCATGAACGTCGCGCGCCAGCGACTCATCTACGACCTCAGCAAGCGCCACCCGCGGCTGGTGCGAGCGCTGATCAGAGCCGCGACCAAGCGCCAGCTCCCGAAGGGGTACGACGTCGACACGCACTTCAAGCCGCGGTACGACCCGTGGGACGAGCGGCTGTGCGCCGTCCCCGACGGTGACCTGTTCAGGGCGATCAGCTCAGGCCGGGCATCGGTGGCGACCGATCACATCGAGCGCTTCACCGAGCGCGGCATCCTGCTGCGGTCGGGCGCGGAGCTCGAGGCCGACGTCATCGTCACGGCGACCGGGCTGAACCTGCTCGCATTCGGCGGGATGCAGCTCAGCGTCGACGGTCGCGACGTCGAGGTCGGCGACACGCTCGCCTACAAGAGCATGATGCTCTCGGGGGTCCCGAACTTCGCCTTCGCCATCGGCTACACGAACTCGTCGTGGACCCTGAAGGTCGACCTCGTGTGCGAGCACCTGTGCCGCATGCTCGCGCACATGGACGCCCGCCGGCTGGGCTCGGTCACGCCCGTCGCCGAGGACCCGACGATCGAGCGCCGGCCGCTGCTGGACTTCCAGGCCGGGTACGTGCAGCGCGCGATGGACAGGATGCCCAAGCAGGGTTCGCACGGCCCGTGGACCGTCGAGATGAGCTACGCGAGCGACCGCGAGCGCCTGCTCGAGGGTCCGGTCGAGGATCCGGCGCTGCGCTTCGCGGCCGCCTGAGTCAGGCGGAGGAAGCGGCGGTCGCCTGTGCGACCGCCTCGCGCAGCTCGTCGGCGTCGAGGTAGTCGATGCCGAGCATGTGGACGTGCCTGAAGCGCACGACGCCCTGCTCGTCGACGACGAAGACCGCGCGCCGCGTCCCCACGAGCGGCGCGCTGACGCCGTAGGCCTTCGCCGCCCGCTTGTCGACGTCGGCCAGCAGCGGCACCGTCAGCCCGTGGTGGTCGATGAACCTCTGGTGCGACGCGAGGTCCTGCGAGGAGATCCCGACGACGGTCGCGCCGAGGCCCTCCAGGCCAGTGTCGCGATACGAGCAGAACTGCTTCGTGCAGACCATCGTCTCGTCGCCCGGGTAGAAGAGCAGCACGACGATCTCGCCGCGATGCTCGGACAACGTGAAGGGTCCGTCGGTCCCCTCGAGAGTGAAGTCGGGTGCGGGGTCACCGATCGCGATCGCGCTCATGTCATGACAGGCTATTCAGATCGACGCGTGGGTGGACGAGGTGGCCGGGAGCATCGCCGCGCGGGCGGAGCGCGAGCTGCGCTCGCTCGTCGGCGTCTCGTCGCCGTCGGGTGACGTCGCTGGAGCCGAGGAGGCGCTGGCGGTCGCCACCGCGCTGGCGCCCGAGCAGGCGACCGCCGAGCGTTTCCCGTGCTCCTCGCCCGAGCATGCGCCCGACCTCGTGCTGCGCCTGCTCGGGACCGGGACCGGCCGGCTGCTGCTCGTCGGCCACGTCGACACGGTCATCCCGCATCGCGCCCACCGCCCGATGACCGAGGCGGGCGACCGGCTCGCCGGTTCCGGCACGGTCGACATGAAGGGCGGCGTCGTGCTCGCCCTCGGCGCCCTGCGTGCGCTGGCGATCGCGGACGGCCGAGTTCGGCGAGGCGGCGCTGCTGCTCGTCTGCGATGAGGAGTGGCGCACGGCGCCCTTCGGCCACGTCGCGCGGTTCGAGGGCTTCGACGCCTGCCTGTGCTTCGAGGCCGGGCAGCTGACCGAGGACGGACATGACGCGGTCGTGGTCAAGCGCAAGGCCGCCGGGACGCTGCGCGTTCGCGCGCACGGGCGCCAGGCGCACTCGGGGAGCGCCCCGGACCGCGGCGTCAACGCGCTGCTCGCCCTCGCGCAGGCGGCGCAGCTCGTCGCCGCGCACCACGCTCCCACGGGCGACCACCGGCTGACGGCCGTCCCGACGGTCATGCGCTCGGGCGACGCCTTCAACGTCGTGCCCGGCGAGGGCGAGCTCATCAGCGACCTGCGGGCCGACGACCACCGGGCGTTCGACGCCGTCCTCGCCGGCATGCCGGCGGAGCTCGGCGGCGCGCGGATGGAAACGGAGATGCTGCGCGTCTGGCCTGGCATGGACTCCCGCGACGCCACCGCCGGGCTGCTGGCGGCCACCGGCGAGGCGCTGGGGCGCAGGGTGGTCGCCGCCGGCCGCGGCGGCGCCAGCGACGCCAGCCACTTCGCCGCGTCGATTCCCGTCACGGTCGACGGCCTGGGGCCACGCGGCGGTGGCGCCCACGCGCCCCAGGAGTACATCCTGCGCGACTCCCTGCGGTCCCGGGCGGAGGTCGCGGCCGCCATGGTTCACGCGTGGCTTCGTGGCTGAGTACTCCTTCGTGACGGCGTGGCTGATCGAGGCCCCGATCGAGCGCGTCTGGGACGAGCTCTTCGACGTCGCGGCGTGGCCGCAGTGGTGGAAGGGCGTCACCGATGCGCGCGAGCTCGAGCCCGGTGATCCCGACGGCGTCGGCAAGGTCTTCTCGATCTCGTGGCGCTCGTTCCTGCCCTATGACCTGACCTTCGTCACCACAGTGACGGATGTCGAGAAGCCGACGCTGATGCAGGGAAGTGCCGAAGGTGAGCTGACCGGCACAGGCCGCTGGCGGCTCTTCCACCACGGTGGCGTGACAGCGGTCACCTACGAGTGGGACGTACGCACGACAAAGGCCTGGATGAACGCCCTGGCTCCGCTCGCCAGACCCATATTCGAGTGGAACCACGACTACGTCATGCGGAAGGGCGGAGAGGGCCTGAAACGCCGCGTGGGCGGGTTTATGAATCGTCCGTCCGGGTAACTGCGCTACAGTTTCCGCGCATTGACCAGCCGAGTTCCCGCCAATCGGAGGCGGGGAACGGGGGACCCATTGGCCTGTTCCGGCAGGCCTGGGGCGAATTGCCGCAATCGTGCGGCGAAGGGCGACTCTTTCCGCCCTAGCCCGACAGCTAACCCCGTAGGCGCGCGAAAGAGAAGGGATCAGCTGTCGAGTGCGACATTGTTGCCGCCGTGCCGCCGTATGGGTATTCACCCTGTCCGTCTTTGCCGTTCCAGCCGCAGCGGGGGCTGCCACCTCGAGCACCCTGCGCTCGGGCTCGCACGGCGCCGCCGTCAAGGAGCTCCAGCGTGAGCTGAAGGCCGCCGGCCTCAGCGTCACCGTCGACGGCCAGTACGGCCCGGCGACCGTGACCGCCATCAAGCGCTTCCAGCGCGCAGCGAACCTCAAGCTCACGGGCATCGCCGACGCCGGCACGCAGCGCCGCCTGCGCCAGTCGCTCGGCGGCAAGTCGGTGCGCGGCAGCTCCGGCGCCTATGGCTACGGCTCGCGCGCCCGCTCCAGTCACCTTGGCGACCGCATCCCGCTGCGCAAGGGGATGAGCGGCCACGACGTCAAGATCCTCCAGGACTTCCTGCGCCGCGACCACATCCGCACCTCGGTCGACGGCCAGTTCGGCTCCGGCACGCGCGCTCGGTGCGCAGCTGGGAACGCACGACCCGCCGTGCGGTCGACGGCGTCGTCGACGCGGGCGACATCGCCACGCTGCGCCAGGACGTCGAGGGCGGCGAGGACCCGACGGTCGCGACGCAGCCGGCGACGCTCGCTCCGGGCGACCGTGCCCAGATCGACTCGAACGGCCTTGCGATGGCGCCCGCGAGCGCGCCCCAGGCGGTCAAGGACATCATCGCCGCCGGCAACGTGATCGCGCACAAGCCCTACCGCTACGGCGGTGGCCACGGGCGCTGGAACGACAGCGCCTACGACTGCTCGGGCTCGGTCTCGTACGCGCTGCACGGCGCGAAGCTGCTCAACACGCAGCTGACCTCGGGCGAGTTCGAGAGCTGGGGTGAAGGCAGGCGCCGGCCAGTGGGTCACGATCTACGCCAACGGCGGCCACGTCTACATGATGGTCGCGGGCCTGCGGTTCGATACGAGCGGGCTGTCGAGCGACGGCACGCGCTGGCACACGTCGTCGCGCTCGGGTAGCGGCTACGTCGTGCGCCATCCCACCGGGCTCTGATCCGGGAACCCCCGGCCGCCCAGGGGTGTACATAGGCCGGTGGTGAGCCGGCCACTGACCTCCGAGGCGGACCTCGTCGAACGCGCCCGGCGCGGCGATGGCGACGCCTACGACCAGCTCGTGCGCGCACATCAGGACATCGCCTTCCGGACCGCCTGGCTGGTCAGCGGCTCCTCCGCCGATGCCCAGGACGCCGCGCAGGAGGCGTTCGTGAAGGCGTGGCGCGCCCTGGGCAGGTTCCGCCAGGGCGCGCCGTTTCGCCCGTGGCTGCTGGCGATCGTCGCCAACGAGGCTCGCAACCGCCGGCGCGCCGCCGGGCGCCGCGAGGCGCTCGCGCTGCGCGCGGCCGCGGAACGGCGGCCTTCGGACGGTGCGGCTTCACCTCCGGAGGCCGCCGTCCTGCGCGCCGAGCGCCGCGACGTGCTGCTCGCCGCGCTGGAGCGCCTCAGCGACGACGACCGCGCGGTCCTCGGCTGCCGCCACCTGCTCGGCCTGGGCGAGGAGGAGACCGCGGCGGCCCTCGGCCTGCGCCGCGGAACGGTGAAGTCGCGCACCTCGCGCGCGCTCGAGCGGCTGCGTGCCGAGCTGGGGGAGGCGCCGTGACGGACCTCATCCACGAGCTCGAGATCCTGGGCGCGGACGTCGAGTGGCCCGCGACGCCCACCTTCAGCCCGCGTGCCGCCGCCGCGCCGGCGCGTCGCCGCCGCTCACGGCGCCCGAGGCGGCTGGCGCTGGTCATCGCGCTCGCCGTGCTGGCGCTCGCCGCCGGCGCGCTGGCCGCCACCGGCGTGATCCACTTCGGCGGCGCGACGATCAAGCGCGTGGACCGCCTGCCGCCGGTCGATCCGGTCCCGACGCTGGCGCTCGGCAACCCGGTCCGGCTCAGCGAGGCGCGCCGCATCCTGCCGTTCACGCTGCCGGCCCGCCTTGCACACCCCGACGCGGTCTACACGCGCGACGACTCGGTCAACCTGCTGTACCTGGACGCCGGGCGCCCGCGGGCGGTGCTCACCGTCTTCCGCGGCGGCCGCGAGTTCCTCCAGAAGCTCGTCTACACGACGACGAAGATCCGTCGCGTCCGCGTCCAGGGCGCGCGCGGCCTGTACGTCCCGGACGTGCACGTGGTCGATTTCCTCTACGGCGGCGATCCGCGCCTGTCCCAGCCCACGCTGCTCTGGACCCGGGGCGACCTCACCTACCGGCTCGAGGCGCGCGACGCACTTGGTCTAGCCTCAGCCGGGTGAGGGACCAGTACCGCCCGGCGAGCCCTGACGAGGAGATTCTCGGCGCCGAGCGCCCTGCCGTCGTCAGCGAGCTCACCGAGGAGGAGCGCATCGCGCGCATCCGGCGCGAGCTCGAACGCGGCTTCACCGCGCTGGCCGATGTCTGTGGCGTGTCGTGCTTCGGCTCGGCCCGCGTGGCCGAGACCGACCCGCGCTACGCGCAGGCGCGCGCCACGGGGCGCGGGCTGGCTCAGGCGGGCTTCACGGTCATCACGGGCGGCGGTCCGGGCCTGATGGAGGCCGCCAACCGCGGGGCGAAGGAGGGCGGCGGGCGCTCGGTCGGGCTGAACATCGAGCTGCCCTTCGAGCAGGCGCCGAATCCCTACCAGGACATCGAGCTGATGTTCCATTACTTCTTCACGCGAAAGCTGATGTTCGTCCGCTACGCGACGGCGTTCGTGGTGTTCCCGGGCGGGTTCGGCACGCTCGACGAGCTGTTCGAGGCGCTCGTGCTGATCCAGACCGGCAAGATCCGCGACTTCCCGGTCGTGCTGATGGGCGTCGAGTTCTGGGACGGCCTGCTGGACTGGATGCGCGACAAGCTCGCCGTGGAGCGCGTGATCGCGCCTGCCGACCTCGATCTGATACGCACGACGGACGACCCCGCCGAGGCCGTGGCGCTGGTGCGAGCGGGCGCCGAGCGGCAGGGAATGGCTGCGTAGCACCAATTTTTCGTGCCAAACGACGCAGACGCGTGTACCGTTTGCGCGTGGCACGGATGCCGCGCACAGCGCCGGTTGCACGGATCGCTCAGCCCTGCTCGGGCCGGCGGCGGTCGCGCTTGGTCGCGGCGCGGCGCCGTTTTGCCTCCAGCCGGCGCGTCTTCGACGCGCTCGTGGGGCGGGTCGGGCGGCGCGCCTTGCGCACGTGCAGCGCCCGCGCCAGCCGCTCCTCCAGCCGGTCGAGCGCGAGCTCGCGGTTGCGCGCCTGCGAGCGCGCGTCCTGCGCGACGGCTCGTACGACGTGCCCGCAGCGGGCGATGATCCGCTCCTTCTGGTCGGGGCTGAGCGACCGCGACGCGGCCACGTCGAACGACGCCTCGATCCGCGACGCGGTCACGTTCGCGTGCTGGCCGCCCGGGCCGGACGAGCGGCTCGCGCGAAGTTCGACCTCGTCAAGGCCGATAACGACTCCGCGGGCGGGGTGCAGGGCATCGCGCACGGTCGTGATTGTGGCGACGCTGACCTCAAGACGGCGGCCTGGGAAGCCGATGGAGTCACTGTGATCCCCCCGCGGACGCTCGCCGAGGTCTTCGACGAGCTGGCCGAGGTGTCGCTCGACCCCTCGGCGGTCCTCGAGCGCACGGCCGTGCGCTGCGCCGAACTGGTCGGCGACGGCTGCCTCATCCGGCTCATCTCCGAGGACGGGACCACGCTCGAGCCGGCCGCCTACGGCCACCGGGAGCCGGAGCGCCGCGCGTTCGCCGAGCAGAGCCTGCGAGGCCGCGCGCAGCGCGTCGGCGAGGGCATCAGCGGCACAGGTCGCCGAGACGGGCCGGGCGACGTTCATCCCGGACGCTCCGACGGACGCCGGGTTCATCGCCGAGCCCCTGCGCCCGTACCTGGAGCGTTACGGCGTGCATTCCGTGATCGTGCCGCGCCGATGCACGCGCGCGGCCGCGTCGTGGGCGTGATGCTCGTCGGGCGCGAGGGCGAGTCCGAGCCGCTCAGCGAGGACGACGCAGAGACGGTGATCCGCCTGGCCGATCGCGCCGCGCTGATGTTCGACAACGCGCGCCTGTTCGGCGCGCTGGACCGTCAGCTCGCCGAGCACCAGCGCGCCGACGAGCGCATCCGCTTCCAGGCCGGGCTGCTCGAGCAGATCGACACCGCGGTGGTCGCGCTCGACGACGAGCGCCGCTGCACCGAGTTCAACCCGGCGGCCGAGCGCCTGTTCGGCTACTCGCGCGACGAGGTTGCCGGCAGGCGGCTCGTCAAGCTGCTCGCCGCGCCGGGGCAGGACGCGCTCGTCGCCGAGCTCCGCGAGGTCGTCCCGCACGGCGGCTGGGAGGGCGAATCGCGGATGGTCCGCAAGGACGGCAGCCAGTTCCCGGCGCACGTGCGCATCGCGCCGATCCGCGACGCATCCGGGCACCACCTCGGGATCGTCTGCGTGTTCCAGGACGTGACGGAGCGCAAGACGGTCGAGGAGCGGCTGACGAAGCGCGCTGCCGAGCAGGCCGCCGTCGCGGCGCTCGGGGAGCGCGCGCTCGAGGGCGGTCCGCTGCCGGCCCTCCTGGACCATGCGATGGAGGTCGTCGCCGAGGTGCTCGGCATCGAGTTCGCCGATGTCCTCGAGCTCGCCGAGGACGAGCGGTCGTTCCTGCTGAAGTCCGGGGTCGGCTTCCGCGAGGGGCTCGTGCGCAACATCACCGTGTCGGCCGACTGGGCCGACTCGCAGGCAGGCTTCACGATGCTCGCCAAGGAGCCGGTGGTCGTGGAGGACATCGCCGGCGAGCATCGCTTCCAGGCGGGCAACCTGCTGGGCGACCACGAGGTCGCCAGCGGCATGACCGTGATCGTCCAGGGGCGCGGCAAGCCCTACGGGGTGGTCGGCGCCTACAGCCGCGAGCGCCGCGCGTTCACCCCCGAGGACGTGAGCTTCCTGCAGGCCGTCGCGAACGTCCTCGCCGACGCGATCGACCGCGTGCAGACCGAGGAGGAGACACGCCGGCGCGGGCTGCACGACCCGCTCACCGGGCTGCCGAACCGCACGCTGGTGCTCGACCGCATCGCGCACGCGCTGGCGCGCGCCGACCGCGGCGAGGCGTCGGTCGCCGTGCTCTTCCTGGACGTCGACAACTTCAAGGTCGTCAACGACTCGCTCGGCCACCGCGCCGGCGACAACCTGCTGCGCCAGCTCGCCGCGCGGCTCGAGCGACGCCGTCCGGCCGGCCGACACGGTCGGGCGCTTCGGCGGCGACGAGTTCGTCGTGCTCTGCGAGGACGTCACCGACGAGCCGATGGCGCTGCGGATCGCAGGGCGGCTCGCGCGCGTGTTCGCCGAGCCGTTCTCGCTCGAGGGCGACGACGTCCACGTCGCCTCGGCGTCGATCGGCGTGGTGCTTGCGCGACGGGGCGCAGGACGACCCCGAGGAGCTCCTGCGCGACGCTGATGCCGCCATGTACCGCGCCAAGGAGCGTGGCCGCTCGCGGGTCGAGCTGTTCGACACCGGCATGCGCGCGCGGGCGATCGGGCGCCTGCAGACCGAGGGCGACCTGCGCCGCGCGCTGGAACGCGACGAGCTGCGGGTCGTCTACCAGCCGATCGTCGCGCTCGGCGACGGCAAGATCCGCGGCTTCGAGGCGCTGGTGCGCTGGGAGCACCCCGAGCGCGGGCTGCTCTCGCCGGCGCAGTTCATCCCCGTCGCCGAGGAGAGCGGGATGATCGTCGCGCTCGGGCGCGTGGTGCTCGAGGAGGCCTGCCGCCAGAGCGCCCAGTGGAGCGCCGTCTACGGCCCGGTCCCGATCCACGTGAACCTGTCAGCCCGCCAGGTCGCCGACCCGAACCTCGTCGATTCCGTCTCGCACGTCGTGCGCACCAGCGGGGTCGAGCCCGCCAACCTGGTGCTCGAGCTGACCGAGAGCTCGCTGCTGGAGCGCGTCCACTCGCCGGGCGAGACGCTCGCCCGCCTGCGGGCGCTGGGCATCACGCTGATCCTGGACGACTTCGGCACCGGCTACTCGTCGCTGAGCTACCTGCAGCACTTCCCGCTCTCGGGTCCTGAAGATCGACCGCTCGTTCGTCGCGGCGCTGGGCGGCGCCAACGGCGACGGCGCGATCGTCGACGCCATCCTGCGCATGGCGCGGGCGCTGGACCTCGAGGTCGTCGCCGAGGGCCTGGAGACCAAGGAGCACCTCGACGTGCTGCGGCGGCTCGGGTGCCGCTACGGCCAGGGCTACCTCTTCTCGCGGCCGGTCAACGTCGCCGCCGCGTCAGCGCTGCTGGAAACCGGCCGGGTTCCGGGCGCATAGTGCGCATAATGGGCGTCGATGTCGAGGCGCTCGCTTTCGGTCCTGCTGCTCTTGCTCGCCCTGCCCGCGACGGCGCTCGCGGCGCCTGAGCGCGAGCGGGATCGGGATCGCGGCGGCCCCGTCGCCGAGGCGCGTCATCTGCACGGCGCGACGCGTCCGCCTGACCGAGTGGCCGGTGGGGCGATCAGCGTCGAACCGACCGAGGGACTGGCGGGCCAGACGAGAAGCGTGCGCGTGACGCTGGCCGCCGGCGCTCCCGCGGTGCGCCTCGACTACCCCGGGCGCTTTCAGCAGGGCGGGCTGAACGGCCGCTCGTTCGTCCCCGGCCGCCCGGAGGGCCGGACGCTCGACGCCGACGGGCGGACCGCGACGATCGATGTGTCGGGCCTGCCGGCGGGCACATATCGCCTGCCGGTGCGGCGTGGTGGCGCGGTGATCGGCATCGTGGTCTTCCGGCTCTACGCGCAGCGCCGCGAGGGTGACGAGGAGGGCAAGCTGAAGGGAGCGTTCGGGCCGGTCGGGCGGGCGCCGATCGACTCGTCGGGTGACACGACCGAGGAGAGCGAGACGTTCGTCACCGTCGATCCTGCGAACACGCAGCGGTTCGCGACGTACGGCAACGACATCTCAGTGCCGGGACTGGGCGGCCTGAACGTGACGAACAACGGCGGCGCCGCCTGGACGCACGTCACGTTCCCCATCCTGTTCGACATCAAAGGCTCCGCCGTCGACGACACCGAGACGCCGAGCGGCGACCCGATCCTCGCGGCCGACGACAACGGCAACATCTGGGCGGGCGGGCTCTCGATCTGCGGCGCCGGATCCAAGAGTCACATCTTCGTCAACCGCCTTGATGGTGCGACATCGGCAACCGGGTTCGGGACCAAGTCGAACGTCGCGATCCCGTTCCTGCACGGCGGTGGCACATGCAACACGCCCAACGAGGTCATCCAGGACAAACCGCAGATGACGATCGACAACGGGCCCACCAGCCCCACGCGAGGCCGGCTGTACGTCACGTGGGACGACCCCGCGCCCGGCGGGGGTGCCAACGAGGTCATCTCGTACTGCGACACCCGGCCGGGCGGGGTGCTGAACGCCGCGAACTGCGACAGCGCGGACCACTGGACCGACCCGGCGGTCATGAGCGATGCCGCGTCGAACAACGGCGGCAGCTTCATCACGAGCGACGTTGCGGTGGGTCCGGATGGCAAGGTCTACGTCGCGTGGTGGGACTACTCGGGGACCAACGCGATCGCGATCGATACGTGTGACCCCGTCGCGCACGGCGGCGCGTGCAACGCCGCGGGCGACTGGGGCACCGACCGGATCGTGGCGTCGCTGACATTCCATAACGGGATCGGCGTGCCGTTCGCCTGCCCGACGCTCGCCCAGCCCGGCGGCCGCGCCGCGCCGGTTCCGAGCCTCGCGGTGGACCATTCCGGCGGTGCGGGAAACGGGAGGATCTACGTCGGGTGGAGCGACCTCAGCACCAAGGGCGCACACCGCTGCAGCGGCTTGGACGACGCGCCGGACCCCACCCAGGACACCTTCAAGAGCTACGTGGCCAGCGCGCCCGACTACGCGACGCTCACCGCCGACCCTACGACGCTCTCCAACGAGCGCGGGACGAACATCATCGGCGACCCGGGCGACCATTGGTTCCCCTGGGTGGCGGTCGACCAGAGCACCGGGCAGGCGTATGTCGACCTGTACTCGACCCGCGACGACGCGACACGTAGGACCGCGAAGTTCTACGGGCGCGCGGTCGTTCCAGGGGCCGGCAGCACGCGTGTGAGCTATGGCCCGCTGACGCCGATCTCGGATGACGCGACCGACTACTCCGACCAGGACTGCTGCGGGTTCGGCAACGACTACGGCGATTACACGGGCCTCGACGCCGCGGGCGGCAACATGTACGCCGTGTGGACGCACCGGGTCCTGGGGGGCGACGGAGACGTCTACGTCAACGTGCTCCCTGCCGCGGCTTCTCCGACGGAGGTTCCCTCGGACGACGCCGATGGCGGAACCGTCACGCCGCCGCCACCGCCGCCGACCACCGACACCACGTCCACACCGCCGCCGACGACGGCGACGACGAACACCACGCCGACGACCCCACCCGTCGACCGCACACCGCCGCGGCTCAAGGTCACCTTCGCCACCCGTGCCGATCGCAAGGGGCGCTACACGGTGAAGCTCGGCCCGGCCGGCGAGGCCGCCGCGGGCACCGCAACGCTGCGCCTGGCCACGGGCTCGAAGCGCAAGCTTGCGTCCGGCCTGCTCGCGACGAGTGGAACCAAGTCGCTGAAGCTCGTGATCAAGCTGAAGCGCAAGGACCTCGCGCTGCTCAAGCGCAAGGGCAAGCTGCGAGTGACCCTGACGGTGTCGCTGACGGATGTCGCCGGCAACACCGCCAGGGGCAAGAAGACCTTTACGCTTCGTTTGAAGCGTTAGCCGGATCGGTCGGGCCGCCCGGGATCGGGTCGCCCTTGTACTTCGAGGGGTCGTCGACCTTCTCGCCGTCGATCTCGATGCTGCCGTCCGGCATGTGCCGCAGCCCCGATGGGCCGAGCTTGGACTCCGGGCCCTCATCGTAGGAGTGCGAGCCATCGGGGCCGCCGAACGTCACGTACTTGGCGTGATCGTCCGGCCAGTCCTCCAGATTCTTGGGTGGGTCCTTCTCCAGCTCTTTGACCTTCTCCTCGCCCTTTCGGTAGGCCTCTTCGACCTCTGCGGCCTTCTCTGCCGCAGACGGGCGCTGCTGTGTGTTCTCTTCCTCCATCCCTTCGGGCTACCCTCACCCGATGAGCGCGAACCTGGCATCCATCCTCTTCGACAGTGCGTCAAGTCGCGGCGACGCGGTCGCGCTGCGGCTCGACGACGCCGAGGTCTCCTACAGCACGCTCGATGGTGCCAGCGCGCACGTCGCGGGGCTGCTGAAGGAGAAGGGCGTGCAACCGGGCGACCGGGTCGGCGTGATGCTGCCCAACGTCCCGTACTTCGCGGTCGTCTACTACGGGATCCTGCGCGCCGGCGCGATCGTCGTGCCCATGAACGTGCTGCTGAAGGGCCGCGAGGTTGCGTTCTACTGCAGCGACCCCGAATCGAAGGTCATGTTCGCGTGGAGCGACTTCGCCGAGGCCGCGGAGGCCGGCGCGGAGCAGGCGGGGACCGAGTGCATCCTGGTCAAGCCGGGTGAGTTCGAGAACCTGGTCGGCGCCGCGCCTGCGGAGACTGCGGTCGCCGGCCGCGACGAGGACGACACCGCGGTGATCCTCTACACCTCCGGCACGACCGGCAAGCCGAAGGGCGCCGAGCTGACGCACTCGAGCCTGCGGCGCAACTGCGAGGTCATGGCCCGCGTGTTCGGCCTGGGCGCCGAGGCCGTCACGCTCGGCGCGTTGCCGCTGTTCCACTCGTTCGGCCAGACGTGCGGCATGAACGCGACGATCGCCGCCGGCGGCTGTCTCACGCTGATCCCACGATTCGACCCCGCCAAGGCGCTCGAGATCATCCAGCGTGACCGGGTGAACGTGTTCGAGGGCGTGCCGACGATGTACGCCGCGATGCTGAATCTGCCGGACGGTGACTCCTACGACACCTCGTCGCTGGCGGTCTGTGTCTCGGGTGGCGCGGCGATGCCCGTCGAGGTCATGCGCGCCTTCGAGGAGAAGTTCGACTGCAAGATCCTCGAGGGCTACGGGCTCAGCGAGACGTCGCCGGTCGCGTCGTTCAACCATCCGGATCGCGAGCGCAAGCCCGGCTCGATCGGGACGCCGATCGAGGGCGTCGAGATGAAGCTCGCCGACGAGGAGAACGGGGTGGGCGAGATCGCCATCCGCGGCCACAACGTGATGAAGGGCTACTGGAGCAACCCGGAGGCAACGCAGCAGGTCATGCGCGACGGCTGGTTCCACACCGGCGACCTGGCGCAGGTCGACGACGACGGCTACTTCTTCATCGTCGACCGCAAGAAGGACATGATCATCCGTGGCGGCTACAACGTGTACCCGCGCGAGATCGAGGAGGTGCTCTACGAGCACCCGGCGGTGCGCGAGGCGGCGGTGGTCGGCGTTCCCCACGACGAGCTGGGGGAGGAGGTCGGCGCGGCGGTGGCGCTCAAGGATGGCCAGGACGCGAGCGCCGAGGACCTGCAGGCGTTCGTCAAGGAGCAGGTCGCCGCGTACAAGTACCCGCGCCGCATCTGGTTCGTGGACGAGCTCCCGAAGGGCCCCACCGGCAAGATCCTCAAGCGCGAGATCGAGGTCCCGGCGCCAACTTCGTGATCCGAACGCCGGGCCTCCCGTAATCGCTCGGGTAAAGCGACGGGAGGACACCCGATGTCTGAGCAGACAGCGCTCGGCGAGATCCGCGACGACGCGGCTTCGCGCAAGCGCTTCCTGAAGATGGTCGGCACTGGCGGGGCAGCCGGGCTCGGCCTGCTGCTCGCCGCATGCGGCAGCGACAAGAAGACAACCTCGACCGCGGCGGGCGCCGCAGCCGCGGACACGACCGCGGCGAGCGAGACCGGCGACGTTGCGATCGTGAACTACGCCCTGACCCTCGAGTACCTCGAGGCCGACTTCTACGCCGAGGCGGTGAAGACAGGCTTCTTCAACGGCAAGCAGCTCAGCCTGATCAAGCAGATCGGGGAGCACGAGCGCGAGCACGTGAGCGCGCTGACCATGGCGGTCAAGCAGCTCGGCGGGAAGCCGGCGGCGAAGCCGGCGACGAAGTTCCCGCTCGACGACGCGATGACGATCGTCAAGACCGCCCAGGCGGTGGAGAACCTCGGCGCGGCCGCGTACCTCGGCCAGGCGGCGAAGATCAAGAACAAGGACATCCTCGCCGCGGCGCTGTCGATCCATTCGGTCGAAGCGCGCCACGCCGCTGCCCTCAACACGCTCCTGGGCAAGGACATCACGCCCGACGGCGCGTTCGCCAAGCCGGCCTCGATGGCCGAGGTCCTGCCCATTGCCAAGCAGTTCATCGTGGAGTGATCAATGACTGACGAGACGATTCAGATCAGCGGCATGAGCCGCCAGGCGTTCCTCCTGCGCGGCGCGGTCGCGGCAGGCGCCGTGTACGGCGGCGGCATGGTCGCGCCGTTCGTGAGCACCGCGCTCGCCGGCTCGGGCGACGCGGACATCCTCAACTTCGCGCTGACGCTCGAGTACCTGGAGGCCGACTTCTACAAGAAGGCCACCGGGCTCGAGCTGAGCGGCAAGGCGGCCAAGCTCGCCAAGGAGCTCGCCGACCACGAGGCCCAGCACGTCAACGCGCTCAAGCAGGCGATCAAGTCGCTGGGGGCCAAGCCGGTCAAGAGCCCGAGCTTCGCCTTCGGCGTCAGCGACGAGCAGGGCTTCCTCAAGCTCGCGCAGACGCTCGAGGACACCGGCGTCAGCGCCTACAACGGTGCGGCGACGGCGATCACGTCGAAGGACATCCTCGCCGCCGCCGGCTCGATCGTGCAGGTCGAAGCGCGCCATGCGGCGGCGATCCGGCTGCTGCGGGGCGAGGCCCCTGCGCCCGAGGCGTTCGACCGTGCGCTCGACAAGGGCGCGGTCCTGAAGGCCGTGAAGCCATTGATCAAGTCCTGACGCGCCAGGTTGGTACGCTCGCGCCGAAGGAGCCGGGGACGGTTCCCGGCGCGACGATCATTTGGGAGGACTGCCTAGATGGCCAGCGGCACCGTGAAGTGGTTCAGCGACGACAAGGGCTTCGGTTTCATCACGCCCGACGAGGGCGACCGCGACCTGTTCGTCCACCACACGGGGATCCAGATGGAGGGCTACCGCTCACTGGCGGAGGGCCTGCGCGTCTCCTACGAGGAGGAACAGGGCGACAAGGGTCCGAAGGCGGTCAACGTCCAGAAGCTGTAGCCCGCGGTCCTGGGTCCTGCTGACCCGGATTAGGTCAGCAGGATGATCAGGATGATGATGATCAGGATCGTTCCGATTCCGATGTACATGCGGAGCGTCGTACCCTCGTAAGCGTCCGGACATTCGGCCGGATCGCTCCGGTTAGTGGTCCGCTACGCGCCCATCGGCGGGTTCGAGCGGTAGGCCGGCGTCGTGCCACGCCTGGATGCCGCCGGCCATCGACAGGGCGTCGTAGCCCGACGCCCTGAAGGCCTTCGTCGCCATCGCCGACCGGATCCCGAGGCGGCACTGGAAGATGACGCGCGTGTCCGTCGGGATCGTGTCCGCCTGCGAGGCCAGGTGCTCGAGCTGGACATGACGCGCCCCGGGAATCCGGCCCGCGTCCCACTCGTGCGGCTCGCGCACGTCGACCAGCACGGCCCCGCCGCTGTCCAGCAGCGCCGCGGCCTCCTGCACGCTGATCTCGATCTCCGGGTCCCTGAACGCACTCACGCTCGTAGCGTTGCAGACGCCGCGCGTCCGCCGGCCTGGGGGCGAATCCTCGACTTGGGCTGCCTAGTTCGCGATATGCGCGAAGAAAGCAGCCCAAGTCGGGTGGAGGGGCGAGTTCTGTCGCTCGCCGCGAAGCAGGACGGTGTGATCTCGGCGCGCCAGTTCGGCGCGCTGGGTGCCGACAAGGACTGGATCGATCGGCGGCGCGCGATCGGATGGCTGGTACCGATCTTCCGCGGCGTCTACGCGATCGGGCACCCGCCGCGCACGCGGCGCGGTTGGTACTTCGCGGCATTGCTCGCGGCTGGTGAACGGTCGGCATTGAGCCACAGGACGGCCGCGGCGGTGCACGGGATGCTCGGATCGTCGGGGAGGTTGGATCTCTCAGTGCCAAGGTCGGCCAGTGGGATCCAGGGCATCCGCATCCACCGCCCGCGCATGCTGCGTCCCGACGACATCGTCGTCGTCGACGGCCTTCGCGTCACCTCACCCGCGCGAACCCTCATCGACCTCGCCGACTTCGGAAAGCGCAGGCTCCTCGAGCGCGCCATCGACCAGGCCGAGTTCCATCGTCTGCATCTCCCGCTCGGCGACGTGCACCACCGCGTGCGTCGCCGTCCCCGCAGCCGCCTGCTGCGTGCCGTCATCGCCGAGCACGTCGCCGGCTCGACGATCACCGAGAGCGAGGCCGAGGAGCTGTTCCTCGCGATCGTGCGGCGGGCGCGGCTGCCGCGCCCGCTGCCGCAGGCGCCGATGTGGGGACGTGACCGGGACTTCCTCTTCAGCGACGAGCGCGTCGTCGTCGAGATCGACGGCGGCCAGGCGCACGACCGCGACGGCGCGTTCGAGCGCGACGCGCTGCGCGACGCCGAGGTGGTCGTCAACGGCTACCGGCCGCTGCGCTTCACGCGGCGCGCCGTGAGGTTCGACCCCACCTACGTCGAGCAGACGCTGAGAGCCGTCCTGCAACCTGTCGCGTAGCCACCTTTCGGCAGGCGGATACTGGTCTCGTGAGGCGCGCCGCGATCATCTCTCTCTTGATGACCGTGCTCGCCGGGTGCGGTGGCGGGGATCACAAGACGGCACCCACCAACACGACGCCCGCGAGCTCCAACGCCGACCTGCGCCTCCCGGCCCACGTGCCGCGCCGCGCCGCTGGCCAGGCCGACCCCGCCGCGGTCAAGGTCATCGCCCACTGGCTGCGCGTGCTCCAGCGCGGCGAGGAGGCGCGAGCCGCCCGCTTCTGGGCGACCGGTGCGAAGTTCCAGAACGCCACGCCGGTGCTCACGATCGACACGCCGATCGAGAAGCTCGCGATCCAGAGGTCGCTGCCGTGCGGCGCCCGCATCAAGGAGGCCGGCGGGCCCGCGCCGTTCGTCGTGCTGGTGTTCGTCCTGACCCAGCGCCGTGGCGGCGACTGCGGCACCGGTGTCGGTCACACCGCGCGCGGAGCGATCCGCGTCGCACACGGCCGCATCATCGAGTGGTACCGGCTCCCCGACGACCCGCAGCAGGACCAGCCGGATGCCACCGTCACCGAGGGCGGCGCGGCTGCCTAGCCCCAGAACAGGTTGAACATCCCGAACACGCGGTTGCGCACGTAGCCGGGATCGGGGCCGAGGCGCATGCGCTCGGCGGTGTTGTACCGGGCGAAGCCCCAGCGGCGAACGGCCTCCGCGGCCACGGGGTTCGTGTCCGGGACGATGAGCGTGGCGGGCTCCGGGCCGGCCGCGGCGGCGGACATCAGCGCGAGCCCGACGTCCTCGTCGCGCCCGATGATCGCGGCGCCCGAGCCCCACGCCGAGGCGACGGCGAAGCCCATGATGCCCTGGCCGTCGTCGATCGCCACGCCGCGCAGCGGCTTCAGCTGATCGAGCACGGCGACACGGTTCTCGCCGGTGGCGGCACGGTCGGCCGTGAGGATCTTCAGCCGGTCGTCGTCGGTCAGGCGCCGCACGATCATGCCGCGGCGCGCGCCGGCCACGCCACGCCACGCCGTCGCGGTCCCCTCCGCCTCGAAGCCGAGCCGCTCGTAGACCGGGCGCCCCTGCTCGGTCGCGTACAGCAGCACCGTCTGCGCCCCGCGCTCGCGGAGCCATTCGATCGACGCCTCGGTCAGCGCCGCGCCCAGGCCGCGGCGGCGCGCGGCGGGCTCGACGCCGAGCGCGCCGATCCAGCCCGTGGGGCCGAAGCTCGCCACGGATGCGGTGCCGACCAGCGCGCCATGGTCCTCGGCCACGAAGACCATGGCGGCTTCCCCTTCGAAGGGGTAGTCGAGCAGCCGCCCCACGGTCGACCCGAAGCCGGCACGTCGCAACAGATCGGCGACGATCGGGGCTTCGGCCCGAAGCGCGGGGCGGACGGTCGCGGGCATGCAGCCCGCGACGATATTTCACGGCGCGGCCGTGTGGTTCAGACCACGTCGCGCTCGACGTACCGGTCGCGTGCGACGGGGGCCGTCGCACGGTCGCGCCACGCGGCGAGCATGAACAGCGAGATCAGCAGACCGACCACGCCGACGATCATCAGGATGGTGCCGACCGTGGCGAGAGCGATCCCCGACACGTGAGTCGTCACCGCGAACTTGAGGATCGCGCCAACGGCAATGAGGAAGATGCTTGTTCCGATTCCCATGGCCAACGGCGTCCCCGTTCCGGTCGGGGCGCAAACCCCGCACGCCGTAGGCTCCAGTGGATGCCGAGCGCCGCACGTGCTGCGCGAGGCGGGCCCCGCGTAGGCTTTCTCCATGACCGCGACGCTGACCGACGCCTACGACCTTCCCCAGGAGTTCAAGGACTTTCGGGACACGATTCGCCAGATCGCGCGTGAGCGCGTCGCTCCACGGGCCGCCGAGATCGATGCCACGGGCGAGTACCCGTGGGACATCCGCAAGCTGTTCGGAGAGCAGGACCTGATGGGCCTGCCGTTCTCCGAGGAGCACGGCGGCACGGGCACGGGCACGCTGATGCTGAACGTGGCGATCGAGGAGATCGCGAAGGCGTGTGCGTCAAGCGCCCTGATCCTGATGATCCAGGAGCTCGGAACGCTGCCGATCCAGCTGTTCGGCACCGATGAGCAGAAGGACAAGTGGCTGCCTCGGTGCGCGTCGGGCGAGTGGTCGCCCGCGTTCTGCCTCAGCGAGCCCGAGGCCGGGTCCGACCCGGCCGCGATGCGCACCAGCGCCGTCCAGGACGGCGACGAGTGGGTCATCAACGGGACCAAGAACTGGATCACGAACGCGACGATCGCCGACTTCTACGTCGTGTTCGCGGTCACCGACCGCGAAGCCAAGCGCTCGAGCGCGTTCATCGTCTCCAAGGACGCCCCCGGGTTCAGCGTGCCCAAGCTCGAGCACAAGCTCGGCATCAAGGGCTCGCCCACGGGCCAGCCCGTGTTCGAGGACGTCCGCGTGCCGGCGGAGAACATGATCGGCGCGCCCGGCAAGGGGCTGAGCGTCGCGCTCGGCACGCTCGAGCGCACGCGCCTGGGCGCCGCCGCGCAGGCGGTCGGCATCGCGCAGGGCGCGATCGACTACGCCAACGAGTACGCCAAGGAGCGGATCGCGTTCGGCAAGCCGATCAACGAGTTCCAGGGGATCCAGTTCAAGCTCGCCGACATGGAGACGCGGACGGCCGCCGCGCGCGAGCTGCTCTACAAGGCCTGCGCGATGGCCGACCGCAACGAGCCCGGCGCTGGGCAAGTACACGTCGATGGCAAAGCTGTTCGCCTCCGACACCGCGATGTGGGTGACCGTCGAGGCGATCCAGGTGCTCGGCGGCTACGGCTACGTCAACGAGTACCCGGTCGAGCGCATGATGCGCGACGCGAAGATCACCCAGATCTACGAGGGCACGAACGAGATCCAGCGGCTCGTGATCGCCCGGGCGATGCGCTGATGCCACCTGCGCGCCGGATCGTCCTCGCTGCCGTGATGGCGATGAGCCTCGGGCTCTCGGCCGTCGTCGTGCTGCAGGGATTCAGCACGCAGGCGCCGGTGAAGCTGATCGAGACGGGCGCCGTATCGTGGTGTTCGCCGGTGCGCTGGGCGCCGGGATGATCCTCATCGGCCTGCGGATGGCCGACTGGCAGGAGCCCGAGGACGAGGAGGAGTTCGAGCGCGTCGTGCAGCGCGCAGAGCGCCTGGCGCGCGAGGGAACGTCGACGCCGAGCCCGACGAGACCGAGTTCATGGACCTCGACCCCTACGACGACCACGACTTCGAGGAGCTCGTCCGCGACGCGCTCGACGACCTGCCGGACCTGCTGCGCCCGCTGATCGAGAACCACAACGTCGCCGTCGTGATCTCCGACGGCGGGCGGCGCCGGCGCGCCTACGGGCTCTACCACGGCGACGGCGCGACGCGCGACGAGGTGCCCGACCGGATCGTCATCTACCGCGACACGCTGCGGCGCGACTTCGGGCACGACCCCGACGCTGCTGCGCCAGCAGGTCACGATCACGGTGCGCCACGAGCTCGCGCACCACATCGGGGTTCGACGAGCTCGGCGTCCGCGAGCTCGGGCCTCGTGATGATCGTGATGACACCCGAGGCGAGCAGGCCGAGATCGAGGCCGTCGCGCAAGCGGCTCGAGACGACCGGCGTGCACGTCGTCGTGCATGCCGGGCGAGCTGACGACCGCGATCGGCGCGATCGGCGACCCCGAGGGCGTGCGCGAGCTCGGCCTGGAGGGCATGCCGGGCGTCGACCGCGTCGTCCCGATCTCGCGCCCCTACAAGCTCGCGTCCTCCGAGCTCAGCCACCACGAGCCGAGGTCTTCGACGTCGACGGCCGCACGGTCGGCGGCGGCGACACGTTCTGCCTGATCGCCGGGCCGTGCACGGTCGAGTCGCGCGAGCAGACGCTCGACGGTCGCGCGCGCGGTCGCGGCGGCCGGCGCCTCGATGCTGCGCGGCGGCGCCTTCAAGCCGCGCACCTCGCCGTTCGCGTTCAAGGGCCTCGGCGTCGCCGGCGCTCGAGATCCTCGCCGAGGCGCGCGCGGAGACCGGCCTGCCGGTGGTCACCGAGCTGCTCGACGCCCAGCACGCCGACGCGATCGCCGAGCACGCCGACGTCGTGCAGATCGGCGCGCGCAACATGCAGAACTACGCGCTGCTGGAGGTCGCCGGCAAGCTCGGCAAGCCGGTGCTGCTCAAGCGCGGGCTGTCGCTCGACGCTGGACGAGCTGCTGCAGGCGGCCGACTACATCCTCAAGGAGGGCAACGAGGCGCGTGATGCTCTGCGAGCGCGGCATCCGCACGTTCGAGACCGCGACGCGCTTCACGCTCGACCTCGGCGCGATCCCGTGGCTGAAGCTGCACACCCACCTGCCCGTGATCGTCGACCCGAGCCACGCCGCGGGCGACCGCCGGCTCGTCGAGCCGCTCGCGCGCGCCGCCGCGGCCGTCGGCGCCGACGGCATCATCGTCGAGGTCCACGAGGATCCCGAGCACTGCGCTCTGCGACGGGCCGCAGGCGCTCTACGCGTCCGACTTCCCGGAGTTCGCCCGTGACGTCGCGGCGCACGCCGAGCTGCCGGAAAGCGACTGGCCTGACTAGTCGCCCAGCATGCGGCGGATCTCCGGCTCGTCGACGCCGCGCTCGCGCGGCCAGGCGGCGACCGCGCCGTCGCGCTCGAGGATCTGGAGGAGCAGGTCGGCGTCGGCCTGCGGCGAGCTTGGCTCGCGGGTCGGCGGGCCGGAGCGCTGAAGGCGCTCGATGACCTCCGCGCGCGCCTCCGGCGGGTTCGCGCCCGCACCGGCGAGGACGCGCCGCGCCACGCCGTCGCGCTGGCGCAGGACCCCGAGCAGCAGGTGAGCGGGCTCGATGCGCGTGTGGCCGAGGCCGAGCGACTCGCGCTGCGAGGCCTCCAGCGCGGCCGTGGCGGCCGGCGTGAACGGGAGCTGCCCGCCGCCGGCCTCGCCCACGCCCTCGATCGCGACGACCTCGGCGCGCGCCTTCTCGCCGGTCAGGCCATGGGCGGCGAGCATCGGCGTGGCGACGTCGTCGTCCACGCGCGCGAGCGCGACCAGCAGGTGCTCGGTGCCGATGTGCCCGTGGCGCATGAGCCGCGCCTCCTCCTGGGCGAGCACCACGACCTGCCGGGCGTGTTCGGTGAAGCGCTCGAACATGCGGGGAGCATGTCAGTCCGTCTCGCCGGACGGCGTGGACTGGGACAACGCGCCAGCCGTCGTGCTCGCGCACGAGTTGCAGCGGGCGGTCGAAGCCGTCGACGGCCACCGTCATGCGAGCCGGAAACCTTGACGTCGCCGACCTTCGCCCCGGGCTGCGCCGGCGGAAGCAGCGCGACCGCCTTCGTGCAGGTCGCGCGGTTGAGGTGCATGTGCTCGTGCGCGAACTCCGCCACGGCCTCCTGGCTGTGCTCGGTCATCGCCAGGCACATCGCCGAGGCGTTGTGCGCGGTGAACGCCGCGACGTAGCTCTGCGCCGCGGCGCTGACCTTTCCGGACTCGTCGCTGCCCCCGCCGCAGCCGACGACGGGTAGCGCGAGCACTCCGAGGACCACGAGCGCGCGCCTCACGGACCGAGAAGCGCGCCGAGCGCGTGCGCTGGTTCGGCTGAGTCGCGTGCGCGAACGTACGCGACGTAGTGGCCGCGGCGCAGCGCGCGGCGCAGGCGCAGCGTCCAGTGCTTCGTCCCGTGGGCGCGGACGTAGTGGCGGTGCGAGCACGACTGCGCCCGCCCGAGCCGCCCGGATGCGGACACGAAGCGGCACTTCCCGCCCGCCGTGCGCCAGGCCAGCGCGACCAACACGCGCGACACATGCCCGGCGCCGTGCGCGCCACAGCCACGGTCCGCCGCGCTGCCGCGCAGCGATCCCCGGCGCGCCTTGCGTCACCCGCGGGGCGGGCGCGGAGCGATCCAGGCAGCCGCCGCCGGTCGTCCCGGCGCCGCTGAGGCCAGGCGTCTGCTTGCCGACCTCGACCGCCGCCTTGCCGGCATTCGCGCTGGTGAAGCATGTGGTCGTGTCCTGCTTCGAGCAACACATCGGCGGACGAGTCGCCGTTGTCGGCGCCGTTGGGCTGGTCGGGCCGGTTGTACGGGTCGGCCGGGACCGCGAGCGCGCCGCAGCCGCTGGCGGGGTCGACTGCGGCCGAGGAGAAGTCCGCCAGGTTGCGGTTCGACGGCTCGCCTGG